>JBGQLF010000843.1:0-5443 GCA_041499985.1 Gemmataceae bacterium | reverse complement strand
CAATTCGCGCGTCCGGCGATTGGGATCGCTGGAATACTGATTGATCAAGCAGCCCGTATTGCTCAGCACCAGCCCCGCGACTGCAACGATCCCGAGCATGCGCCGCATGTCAAGCCTCCCTGCCCCGGAGCACCGCAGCGGGGCCAAACTGCATGGTATCAGGCACGGCCCACCGACCATCCCCCCGGCGCCTACCGTGCCTGATCACGCTTCGGATTGTCCTGGTCAACGTCGCCGAGGGCGGCACTGCTCTTGGAGTGGCCGGGCCATCAGGCGTTTTTGGAAGGGCATCGTGAATCGCCCGCCGCGTCGTTCGGACGCGGTGACTCTTGAGGGTTTTATCGGGTGGGGAGAGGACAAACTTGAGGCAGAATTTGACAGCCTTGCCGGTCAAGACAGCTTGCGCGAACGGGACATCCCCCGTGCCCCCGCAGCCACCGGTTCGGCATGCTCCTCGCCCTCGTCGCCATCACCCGCACGCAGCACCACCCTGTCCGCCTTCTCCTGGGGACCGGGTATGTGCGCGTACCGGCGGACCCGCTCCTCCATTTCCTTCCCCGGCTTAAAGGTGACAACCTTTTTCGGCTCCACGTCCACCTTCTCGCCGGTCCGCGGGTTCCGTGCCTTGCGTGCTTTTCGCATCTTGACTTCGAAGACGCCGAAATTGCGCAGCTCGATGCGCCCCACCTCCAGCAGCGTCTCGACGATGGCATCGAACGTTTGTTGGACGATTTCTTTTGTCTTCAGCTGCGTCAGCCCGATCCGTTCCGAGATCTGTTTGACGATTTCTTTCTTGGTCACGCTTGAGTTCTCCTACAGCTCACGGCGGTCGGATCCGACCGACCTGTCGTCGAACGCTTCAAGTGTAAAGAGCGCAATGGGTAGTGTCAAGGTAAAAGGCGAGCCGACGGCCGAGTTCGGAGCGCCAAGAGCATGTCCGCGCCTTACCCTGGCGCCCGTGGACGCCTCCCCTTTTGGGCAAAGATAAGCTAAGTTTCTTGCAGGCCATTTCACGGCTTCGATGAGTCAGCTTGAGTCGCTGTTCGGTCGCCGCGGCGTTGTTGCCAAGCGGAGGCGCAGACCGTGGGTACCGGGCTCGGGTTGACCAATTGGCCTTTCCTGGGCAACCTAGCGTAGCGTAAGCTGCGGCATTTCCACCGCGCGAGGCGAGCCGGTTCCACGGAGGTTTCCGGGGGCAGGACCATACTAGGCTGAGGGCATCTATGGATCCCGTGCTAGTAACAGGTGGCTGTGGCTTCATCGGCACCAACTTCATTCGGTATCTCCTGGAGACCGATGCGGAGGTGACTATCGTCAATTTGGATCGCCTGACCTATGCAGGCCATCCGGCCAACCTGGCCGACCAAGTCGGCAACCCGCGCTATCGCTTCGTCCAGGCTGACATTGCCGACCGCGAAGCAGTCCGCCGGATCGTGGGTGACGGCATTCGTGCCCTGATCAACTTCGCCGCGGAGAGCCACGTGGACCGCAGCATTCACGACTCCGCCCCGTTCGTGCGCACCAACGTGGTGGGCACTCAGGTGCTCCTGGATGCCGCGCGCGAATTTAGCGTGCCCCGCTACATTCAGGTATCGACCGACGAAGTGTACGGCAGTCTGGGCCCGACCGGCGCCTTCACGGAGGAGACAGGGATCGCCCCGAATAGTCCGTACGCCGCCACCAAGGCGGCTGCCGATCTCCTGGTGCGCAGCTATGTACACACTTTTGGTCTGCCGGCCGTCATCACGCGTTGCTCGAATAACTATGGGCCCTACCAGTTTCCCGAGAAACTGATCCCGCTGTTCATCACCAACCTGCTCCGCGACGAATCGGTGCCGGTGTATGGCGACGGCCTGAACGTGCGTGATTGGATTCATGTCCGGGACCACTGCGCTGCCATCGCCCGAGTTTGGAGCGCCGGACGGATCGGCGAAGTGTACAACATCGGCGGGCGTTGTGAGCGCACCAACCTGGAGCTGACGCATGCTTTGCTCGAAGCGGTGGGCAAGCCGCGCACGTTGATTCGCTACGTCAAGGATCGCCCGGGTCACGACCGGCGCTATGCCATCGATTGCAGCAAGATTGAGCGGGAACTGGGTTGGCGCCCGACGATTTCCTTCGACCAGGGGCTGAAGGAAACGGTGCATTGGTACCGGGCGCACAGTGACTGGATCGCCAGTATTCGTAGCGGCGAATACCTCAAGTACTATGAGAGGCAGTACGGTTGCAGCAAGTAAGTCCATGCATTCAACGGGCTAAAGCCAAATCAAGGGCAAATGAGATAGGCAGAAAGACGTAGTATGCGAACTGCACTCATCACCGGAATCACGGGCCAGGATGGCAGCCATCTAGCCGAGTGGCTGCTGGAGAAGGGCTACGCCGTCCACGGGATGGTCCGCCGGTCGAGCACCGAGAACTTCGAGCGGATTGCCCATCTCGTCAGCCAAGTGCAGCTACATCAGGCGGATCTGCTCGACCAGCTGTCGCTGATCGAGGTCCTGCGCGAGGCACAGCCGGACGAAGTCTACAATCTGGCCGCGATGAGCTTTGTGCCCACGAGCTGGCGGCAGCCCGTCTTGACCAGCGAGTTCAGCGCTCTCGGCGTGACGCGGATGCTCGAAGCCATCCGCTTGTTGAATCCAGGTGGCATCCGTTTCTACCAGGCGAGTAGCAGCGAGATGTTTGGCCGCGTACAGGAAACGCCGCAGCGCGAGACGACGCCCTTCTATCCGCGCAGCCCCTATGGCGTGGCCAAGGTCTATGGGCACTGGATCACGGTGAACTACCGCGAAAGCTATGGCATGTATTGCTGTAGCGGTATTCTGTTTAACCATGAAGGGCCGCGCCGCGGCCGGGAATTTGTCACGCGCAAGGTGACCGATGGCGCCGCACGCATCAAACTGGGGCTCCAAGAGGAGCTCCGCCTGGGCAACCTGGAGGCCAAGCGCGACTGGGGGTATGCGGGCGATTATGTTCGGGCCATGTGGCTCATGCTCCAGCAAGACCAGCCCGATGATTACGTGATCGCCACCGGGGAAGCGCATTCGGTGCGCGAGCTGGTCGAGATTGCCTTCGGGCTGGTTGGGCTGTACTGGCGGCGGCATGTGGTCCAAGATCCGAGCATGATGCGGCCGGCCGAAGTGGATCTCTTGGTCGGCGACGCGGGCAAAGCCCAGCGAGTACTCGGCTGGCAGCCGGAGGTCAATTTCACGGAACTGATCCGTCGAATGGTGGAGGCCGATTTGGAGAAATTGAAGAGGAAAAAGTAACGAACTGCGGGAGGCCACCGCTGGCCTGTTCCCTTTTCCCCCATTCTTCTTTCCTCGTTCCTCGTATGCGCATCCTCATTACGGGAGTCACCGGATTCGCAGGGGGGCATCTGGCCGAGGCGCTGCTGGCCCAGGGTGAACGGCAGCTCTTCGGCCTGTGCCGGCGTTCGGATTGGCCCACGGAGTGGTGCCATCTGGCTCCCCGTGTTGTCCTGGCGTCGTGTGACCTCCGCAATGGGTCGGAAGTCGTCGCCCTACTGCGCGAGGTGCAGCCGGACTGTGTTTATCACCTGGCGGGCTACGCCAACGCTGGGCAGTCCTTCCAGGAAGCGGAGGCCGCCTGGGCCGGCAATCTGAACGCGACGCGCTGTCTGTACGAGGCGATCGGGCGCTGGGGCGGCCGGCCCCGGATACTCTATGTCGGCAGCGGCCTGGTCTACGGCGATGCCGAAGCGCCCGAGCGGCTCTACACCGAGGAGGCCGTGCTTAGGCCAGGCAGCCCGTATGCGGCGAGCAAGGCCGCCGCCGACTTGGCGAGCTATCAGTACAGTCGGGCGCCCGGCCTGCCCATCATCCGCGTACGCCCTTTCAACCATATCGGACCGCGACAAGCGCCGCTTTACGCGGTCGCGCACTTCGCTCAACAGATCGCCGCCATCGAGCGCGGCCGGCAACCACCGGTCCTGGAGACGGGCGCCCTCGACGCCTGGCGTGACTTGACGGACGTCCGCGACATGGTCCAGGCCTACATTCGCCTGATCGCGAGCGGGCGCGTTGGCGAGGCTTACAATGCCGGCACGGGAACGGCTTATTGCATGCGAACCGTCCTGGAACGCCTGTTGGCGCTTGCCCGGGTCCGGATTGAGGTACAACAAGAGGCCGGTCTGGTCCGAGTTGTCGAAACCACTGTGGTGCGTGCCGACGCCTCCAAGCTGCGGCGCGATACCGGTTGGACACCGCAGTTCACCCTGGAGCAGACACTCGCCGACACGTTGGCCTATTGGCGTTGGTCCGCGGTCGAACGCGTCGGGGCGTCGGCCCCGTAATTCCGGTAATCCAGATGAGAGGGTTCTACAAGTGCGCATCGCAGTTATTGGGACGGGTTATGTGGGGCTGGTCACGGCAACTTGCTTCGCGGAGAGTGGCAACGATGTCGTCGGCATTGACAAAGACTCGCGCAAGATCGACCTGCTCGAATCGGGCCGCTTGCCGATCTACGAGCCAGGCCTGGTGGTGTTGGTCCAGCGCAATCGGCGGGAAGGCCGCTTAACCTTCACGACGGACCTGATGGCCGGCACTCAGTGCGCTCAGGTGATCTTTCTCGCAGTCGGAACGCCCCAAGCGGCGGACGGAGCTGCCGATTTGACCAATCTCTGGGCCGTGGCGGACAGCTTGGCCGCTTGCCTGAAGGGATCCACGATTCTGGTCATCAAGAGCACGGTGCCGGTCGGAACCGCTCGTGCATTGGCCGAGCGGCTGGCGACCGCAACGCGCCAGTCGGTCGAGGTAGCCAGCAATCCGGAGTTCCTCAAGGAAGGTGCGGCAGTCGAGGACTTCATGAAGCCCGACCGCGTTGTAGTGGGCGTACGCCGTCCTGAAGTGGCCGAGGTGCTGCGCGAATTGTACGCGCCGTTCTTGCGCACCGAACACCCCTTCCTGGTGATGACGCCAGAAAGCGCGGAAATGACCAAGTACGTGGCCAACGCCATGTTGGCAACCAAGATCAGCTTCATCAACGAGATGGCCAACCTGTGCGAGCGACTCGGCGCCGACATCAACGACGTCCGTCGCGGCATCGGGCATGATGGGCGCATCGGCTTTCAATTCTTGTTTCCGGGAGCAGGCTATGGTGGCTCCTGTTTTCCCAAGGATGTCCGCGCCCTCATTGCCATGGCTCGCGAATTCGACACCCCCGTCAACCTCATGGAAGCCGTCGATCGCGTGAACAACCTCCAGAAGCGCGTGCTGTTCCAGAAGATTCGCCGGCATTACGGGTCGGATTTGAAGGGCAAGACCTTGGCTATCTGGGGCCTCGCGTTCAAGCCGCGCACCGACGACCTCCGTGAAGCGCCCGCTCTAGCACTCATCGAGGCGCTGCTGGCCGAAGGCGTGACCTTACGCGTTCATGATCCGGAAGCGCTGGCGAATGCCCGCGCGGTCTACGGCGAGCGGTT
>JBGQLF010000842.1:0-5444 GCA_041499985.1 Gemmataceae bacterium | reverse complement strand
CAGCGGGCCACCCCGCTTCATCTCCTCCTGAAAGACCTTGGTTTCCATCCGCAGGGCCTCGCCCGGAACCTGCGAAATCGCCCTGGTCGGGCTGCTCTCGGACCCCAGGAAGACCGGGGTGCCGACCATGCCCTCGTTGCCGATAGTGCCCACTTCGAGGGTGAAGTCTCCTTCCATGATGATGACCAGGGAAACCACGCCGTTGAGCGGGAAAAAGACGTGCGGAATCGGCCCGTTCGCCTCGTAGAGGATCTCCTTCAAGGGTAAGGACACCTTCTCCAAATGGGGGCGCAGCCGGTCGTAGTCGTCCCTCGGCAAAACCGCCAACAGCCGGTTCTTGCCGGAGACGTGGATTCTATGGGGTTTAGCCATTGTACACCTACTCGCTGTGATCGGGACCGGGAGGTGCGCCGCACCGGAACCCGGCTCTCGTCCTCCTCTGGTCTATTGTCGCAGAAAAAAGCCTGCCGTCATGTCGGAAACCGTACAGACGCCTTCCGTCTGCCAGCAGACAAAAGGATAGAATGGTCTGCTGGCAGACAGACAGGCCATTTCACGGACCACCGCTACGGGAGCAGACATGACCGCAACCGAGCAACAATGGGGCCGCTCCCGGCACCACCCGGACATTGCCTTCGCCCTACGGACGCTTGTGGCGGCGCTGGGAGGGTGGTGAGCCATGCCGAAAACCAAACCGTCTGCGGCGCCGCAGGGGAACCGGCTCCTGGCCCGGTTGCCCCCGGAGGAGTACCAGCGCCTTCTCCCCCGGCTGCAACTCGTCCCGCTGGCGTTGAAGCAGGTCCTCTACGAGGCTCGGTCGCCCATCGACTACGCCTACTTCCCGAGCCGGAGTGTCGTCTCTGCTCTGACCGTGATGGAAGACGGCAGGGCCATCGAGGTAGCGACCATAGGGGACGAGGGCATAGTGGGCCTGCCGCTTCTCGTCGGGGCCAAAACAACGGCCAACCGGGTGATCGTGCAGGTTCCAGGCGAGGCTCTGCGTATGGCAGAGGATGTGCTGCGGGAAGAGGCGGGCCGGGACAGCCCCTTGCGCCGGTTGCTGGTCCTCTACCACACGGCCTTTCTTGCCCAGGTTTCACAGGCGGTGGCCTGCAACGGCCTTCACTCGGTTCACCAGCGCTGTTGCCGCTGGCTCTTGATGACCCAGGACCGGGCGCACTCGGACGTGTTCCCGATGACGCACGAGTTCCTGGCCGAGATGCTCGGCGTACGGCGTTCCACGGTCTCCGAGGTTCTCCAACCCTTCCAAGAGGAAGGCTTGATCCGTTACAGCCGGGGGAAATTCACCGTCCTCGACCGGGAGGGCCTGAAGGCCGGTTCTTGCGAGTGCTACCGCAGGATCAACGAGGAATTCGAGCGCTTGTTCGGTTGAACACGAAGGGAAGGCTCGTAACCAACGAAAGTACTCCTCCAGGGCCTTCCCTGTCTGTCGGATAGCGTACAGACGACTTTGCACGCTGCTTGTAGGAATCAACGTAAAATGGTACGCTGGCAGACAGAACGGGAAACCCACGGCGGCCACCGTTACGGAAGTCAGATGTGAGCGCCGCAGGGCAACGGATCATCCATGCCGAGGACCGGACCGCCTCCTCGCCAGGTTGCCGCTCCCGAAACGGTTTTCCGACTCAGAAAAAGGCGGCGATAATATTGAACACAAGACCAGATGGGGGGGGTATGACCGACCCTTCACCGGCAAGCAAGGAAGCGTTGCAGCTACAACCGGAGTGGTGCCGTGTCACGCTCGCCAGCATTGGCGATGCCGTGATTACCACCGACACCACGGGCCGCGTGACCTTCCTGAACCCGGTCGCCGAGGCCTTGACTGGCTGGACGCTGCCCGAGGCGGAGGGTTTGCCCCTGGAAACCGTGTTCCGGATCGTCAACGAAGAGAGCCGCCGGACCGTCGAGAACCCCGCCATCCGGGCGCTCCACGAAGGCGTCATCGTCGGGCTGGCGAACCACACCCTGCTCCTCGCCAGGGACGGCACCGAGCGTTCCATCGACGACAGCGCCGCGCCGATCCGGGATGACCAAGGAAACGTCGCTGGCGTCGTGCTGGTTTTCCGCGACATCAGCGACCGCCGGCAGCTGGAACGAGGGATCGCCGACGCCCGGGCCTACGCCGAGAACATCGTGGCCACGGTGCGCGAACCGCTCGTAGTCCTTGACGCCGAGCTGCGCGTGCGGTCGGCCAGCCGCTCGTTCTACCGCACTTTCCACGGCACGCCCGAGGAGACGGAGGGCCGCTACCTCTACGACCTGGGCAACGGCCAGTGGGACATCCCCCGGCTGCGGACGCTGCTGGAGGAGATCCTGCCGCAGAACGGCCACTTCGACGACTTCGAGGTCGAACACGAGTTTGCAAGCATCGGGCAGCGGACCATGCTGCTCAACGCCCGCCGCATCCACCGGCCGGGCAACCACACGGAGTTGATCCTCCTCGCCATGGAGGACATCACCGAGCACAAGCAGGCCGAAGACGCCGTGCGCGCGCAACGCGAGTGGTTGCGCGTCACCCTCTCCAGTATTGGCGACGCGGTGATCGTCACCGACGCGCGGGGCCGGGTGACCTTCCTGAACCCGGTCGCTCAGGACCTGACGGGGTGGCAGGAAGAGGCTTTGGAGAAGGAACTCCCCGAAGTGTTCCGCATCGTGAGCGAGACGAGCCGCCAGACGGTCGAGAGCCCGGTCAGCAAGGTGCTGCGCGAAGGCACGATCGTGGGGCTGGCCAACCGCAACACGGTCTTGATCCGCAAGGACGGGAGGGAAGTGCCCATCGACGACAGCAGCGCGCCGATCCGCGACGAGCGAGGCCACATCGCCGGCGTGGTGCTGGTCTTTCGCGACACCACCGAGCTCAGGCGGGTGCGGGCCGAGTTGGAGGCTTCCGAGGTCCGCTACCGGCGGCTCTTCGAGACGGCCCAGGACGCGATCCTGATCCTCGACGCCGGCACGGGCCACGTCATGGACGCCAACCCCTTCGTGGTGGACTTATTGGGCTACTCCCACGCCGAGTTGGTTGGTAAGGAACTTTGGCAGATCGGCCTCTTCCAGGATGTCGAAGCCAGCCGTACTGCTTTCCAAGAATTGCAGGAGAAAGGCTACATCCGTTACGAGGATTTGCCGCTCGAAACCAAGCAGGGCAAGCGCGCGGATGTGGAGTTCGTCAGCAACGTCTATGCGGTGAACAACCACCGAGTCATTCAATGCAACATCCGCGACATCAGCGACCGCAAGCGGGCGGAAGAAGCGCTGCGGGAAGCCGACCGGCACAAGGACGAGTTCCTGGCGATGCTGGCCCATGAACTCAGGAACCCCTTGGCCCCCA
This sequence comes from Gemmataceae bacterium, assembly GCA_041499985.1. Taxonomy (GTDB): domain Bacteria; phylum Planctomycetota; class Planctomycetia; order Gemmatales; family Gemmataceae; genus JBGQLF01. Next base: position 2,095 of record JBGQLF010000842.1, on the reverse strand, counting down.
TCCGCACCGCCGCGCAAGTGCTCCGCCTCAAAGGCTCGGCCGAACCCGAACTCCAGTGGGCACGGGACGTGATCGAGCGCCAGGTGCAACAGCTGACCCGCCTGGTGGACGACCTGCTGGATGTGTCCCGCATCAGCCGGGGGAAGATCAACCTCCAACTGGAGCGAGTGGCCCTGGCGGCCGTGGTGGCCCGCGCCGTCGAAATCAGCCGCCCGCTCATCGACGCACGCAAACACCACCTGGAAGTTTCGCTCCCTGAGCAAGACGTGCGCGTACAAGGCGACCCCGCTCGGCTGGCCCAGGTCGTGTCGAACCTGCTCAACAACGCCGCCAAGTACACCGAAGGGGGCGGCCGCATCTGGCTGACCGTGGAACCGAGCGCCGGCGAAGCCGTCCTCCGGGTGCGGGACACGGGCGTGGGGATCGCCCCGGAGATGTTGCCCAAGCTCTTCGAGATGTTCACCCAGGTGCAAGGTTCCGTGAGCCGCTCGGAGGGCGGTCTGGGCATCGGGCTGAGCCTGGTGCGCAGCCTGGTGGAGATGCACGGCGGCAGCGTCCAGGCCTTCAGCGAGGGCCTCGGCCGGGGGAGCGAGTTCGCCGTCCGCCTGCCGCTCTTGCAGGAAGCTGCCCCGCCAGCGGCCGTGGGGGCCAAGCCAGAGAGGCCCCGCAAGGCGCCCCCTCGGCGCATCCTCGTCGTCGATGACAACACGGACGCGGCTGAGAGCCTGGCCGTGCTGCTCCGCCTCATCGGCCATGAGGTGCGCACGACCTACGACGGCTCGACTGCCCTGGACGTAGCCTGGGCGCAGCCACCCGACGTGGTACTGCTGGACATCGGCCTGCCCGACATGAACGGCCTCGAAGTGGCTCGGCGGATGCGCCAGGACCTCGGCCTAACCGACGCGCTGCTGGTCGCCCTGACCGGCTACGGGCAGGACGAGGACCGGCGGCGCTCGCAGGAGGCGGGCTTCGACGCCCACCTGGTTAAGCCGGTGGACCTGGACGTGCTGGAAACGCTGTTGGCGCGTCCTGAAGCCGCTCGTGTGGGCCCTCGCGAAGCAGCAACAGGCTGACGGGCTGGGGGACGCCCGCAGGCGGGCCAAGCCGGTGTCAGCGTCTGGACATGCGTCGTTGACGGGAAACCCTTTCCGCTTGTGCTTGGGGTTGAGGCCGGGGAGCGCTGCTCCGCCGGGCCCCATGCCTGTCGAGGCAGAGCCAGGAACAGAGGGAGCGGCCGCATTCCGTGCAAAAGACGGCGTTCCGCAGCCTGCGGCCGCATTCTTGACAGTGAGAGAAAGCGGACATAACCCCTCCCGGCCCTGGGCCATATCCCTATTGGCAGCAAATCCCATGCCGGGAATGAAGCAAGCACGTACCCCTCGCTCGGCCGTGGGCACGCCGTGGCTGCGCTTTCAGACGGCGACCGTCCGTCCCTCTCTGGCCGCGCCGTGCGCGGTCGTCTTCGCCTCTTCGTGCGCTAGCATGGGCAGCCAGGTGCTCAGCTGATCCCGCGTCTGGCGAAGTGTCGTCGCGACCTGATCGGCGCCCGCCTCCCGCGACGGTTCCTCATTCTCTTCCACGTTGCCCTTGATCGGATAGCAAAACCGCGCGTTCAACCATGGCATCTGCCACGGGATACACGAGCGCGAACTGGCACTTGGCGTCATTGGCTTCCCAGGACAATTGGGGCACCAAAATATCGAAATAGGGATCGCAAAGCAAAAACCCGTGTACTTTCCCCTTCCGATCCATACATTGTCACCTGCCGTGCAGCCTTCGCGAGCTTCCAGTCGGCTCTGTTGAGTCGCTGCATTCGGAATCGGATGACTAGATAAAGGGCAGCCCGGCCGTGCCGGGCGGCTCGTTAGCGAGTAAGCCGACGTGGTCGAATACCTTTCGGGGGTTCGACCACGTCGGCTTTTTGTTTTCGATGGCGCGGGGTGGCCGGTGAAAACCCGTTCGGTCGCCGGCCACGTCGAGGGTTCGAAGCGCGCCACGGCACGTGGACGCGGGCAAATTCGTGGCAATTCTGAGAAACGTCCCGGCCGCAGGCCGGGCCAAGGTATGGGCCGTCTTACAAGGAGAAGGTATGTTG
>JBGQLF010000841.1:0-5452 GCA_041499985.1 Gemmataceae bacterium | reverse complement strand
CGAAGACCGCTTGCGGTTCCTCGCGCTCGGTGACCTCGACGGCGAACAGCCCGTGCTCACCGCCGGCCAGCCAGCAGTATCTGCCAATGAAGTTGGTGTAGTTCGTCCCGTGCATCAACAACTGCGCCATGATCGCATTGTTGTCATCCTTCTTGGACACGTGGCAGTCGGTGCACACCTTGGTCTCGCCCACCGTCCGCACGGTGTGAGGCACATTGGTGCTGAAGGAGATGCCACTCATGCCCTCCGCTGAGATGGTCTGCTGCTGGACGTAAACCGATTCGCGCAGCGCGTTGTACGAGCCCACGTGGATGGCACACGACGACCGCGCCGGGCCGATGCGGTTGCCGGTCACGATGCCGTCACGGGCCAACATGAAGACGTCATCCCGCAACGTTTGGAAGTTGTAGGAGATATAGTTCCGCGAGACGTCGCCTTCGTTAGTCAGGTTAGGCATCTTCTTGTTGGCCTTCTGAGGTAAGTGGCAGCCGAAACAGCTCGGGTTCCACGAGGTATGGCAGGCGATGCAACTCATGTTCTCGTTGACATGGGCACAGGCCTTCTCGTCGTTGTTTGGAATGTCGCCCCAAGCGAATTCGCCGTTCGGGCCAAAGCGGACCGTCTTCGCAAGAGCCGACTTCTTGTTGTAGTAGGGATGAGCTGGATTGATGGTGTCCATGGTCTGTTTGATTTCCCAGCGCTTGCCTTCCTCGACCATGGAGTTCTGATACAGCTTGTCACCTTCGTGCTCGAAGCGGCGCTTGCCGAATGGAGTTCGCAGGGTTTCCAGATTGCGATAACCTTCCGGGGAGGACGTGTACGCGGCGACGCCTGAAGTCTTCAAGTTCGCGGGCTTGGTGCTCGAACCGTGGCAGTCGATGCACTGGATTTCGATTCCCGCGCGAACCTCTGCTTGGAGCTTCGTGTTGCCGTGGCAATCCTGGATGAAGTGGCAGTCGATGCAATGCATTCCCTTCTCAAGGTGGATGTCCAACTGGTGCACGGGGATGCCATCGTGGTACTTCTGCGCCGGATCCATGGCCGCCATCAGCTTTTCACTGGTCACATCTGCGACCACGCTGCCCTTACGATCCAGGTAGTTGCCCTTGCGGTCCTTCTTGAAGACCGCCCGGAAGACCCAGCCGTGGCCGTGGAAGTCGGCGAACTGGACATGCTTCGCGTACGGATTCAGCTCAGTGACCTTTTCGAGGAAGTCCGGGTCGGACCACAGGCCCTTGGCCGCTGCCTCGTCGGGATTCGACATCTGCGAACGCGTGAATTCCTCGGAGGTCGGGTACTTCTGCTTGGCCGGATACATCAGCTCTCCGTCGGTCTCCTCGTCCCACCACATGAACCCGAGATACGTCTGGAGCACGGTGGTGCCAGGGTGCATGTGGCAGACGATGCACTGGCTGGTCGGGATGCCCGAGGTGAACTTGTGATCGATCGGGTGCCCCGGCTCATCCTTCGGGATCGTGGGATCCGGGTTAATGCTCAGGCCACGGTTGCCGTACTTGGCATACTTACCCGAGTGCACCGGGGAGCGGTCATTCGCGTAGATCACGTGGCAGGCGGTACAGCCACTGGAGCGGTAATCGCCGGCATGATCGTTGGTGCCCAGGAAGCTCAGGTTGGGGTTGAGCAAGCGGGTCTTTTGCAGCCCCAGCATGACCGGGTCGGTCCGATTGACGGTCCCCAGGCCGCGGACGCTCAAGCGGCTCAGGATGGGCCGGCCTGGGTCTTCGAGGCGCTGGGGGATGCCGATTTCGCCCTGGAATCTGCCTCCCCGTTCAAAGATCCGCAGGACGTTGCCGGGCTGCGTGATCTCATAGCGCGGCAGCGGATCCAGGTAAGGGACGACGCCTTTCTTGTACATCTCGTCTTCGGTGGGTGGGGGCACGGTCTGGAGCCGTTGAGGAACACCGTGCATGCTGTAGCTTTCGCCAAAGCGGCTCCACTTGAGCGGGAAACCACCATTGTTGTACAACGCCGCTTCCCACAGCATGCAGCCGTGGGTCATCATGCTCTTGCGATTCTGCAAGACTTCCTTCGGATGGCAGTTGATCGTGCCGCAACTGATGTGCGCGATGCGCAAATCGCCGGGATTGACGAAGCGAATGAACTCCGGCGCCTCATGATTGAGCAACGTGTACGAGCGGATCGGATTGGCCGAAGAGGTCCACGCCTGGGGAAAGCGCGGCGCCACGTGGGCCTTTTCCTTGCTTGTCGCATCGGGGCAGCCTCCGTGGCAATCCACGCAGCCGAGCCGGAGCGTATTCTTGCCATGCGGATCGCCCACGTTTTGATGGCACGCAATGCAGCCGGTACTCTTGGCCGCTGCCTGGTCAGCCGTCTGTTGCAACAGGTCGACTCCCAGAAGTTCGGGCGGCAGCGGGAAGGGTTCGTCTTCCACGGTCGTCGTCGGCGCTTTGACTTGGCCCAGTGCCCCCGACCAGGTCCCGGGCAACAAGGCCAAGAGCGCCACAAGGGTCAGTAGGCCCAACAGCAAGGCATTACAGCGGCCAATCCGCCGCGACAGGTCAAACCGTGCCATGAGGTTGCTGACCTCCGTTTCCGCAGAATGTTACCCAGACACGCACGCAGAATCCCCGTATCGAAACACAGGGCGGGCACTTATACCTTTGCCAGCGATATCGTCAAGATCGGTTAGACGCAGGCCCACGGGCTTTTCCCCGTGGGCCTGGGAGACTTACGCAGTTCGGCGCGTTTAGTACAACAGCGTCAACTCCAGGAAGCTGGCGAACAGCGTATCCACGTTGTCCGTTAGACTGTTATACAGGTCCTTGAAGCCTTTTCCCGGAATCAGCGCCGAGACGCCAAAGGTAATCTGCACATTGTTGTTCAAGAACGGACGATACTCGAAACCCGCGCTAAGGTCGGTGCCAATGAAGTGGCGAATCTTATTCTGGAACACGAACTGCCGCAGCGGATCGGTCTCGTCGAACCACAAGAAATTGACATTGTTGATCATCTTCAACTTGGGCGTGATGTCGAAATCGACGCCCCCATTGACCAGCACCAAGCCCGGGTTCACAAAGTTGACCTGACCCTGAATCTTGCTGGAACGCAAGTCCGGTATCAGGCTGTTGCGGTTGACCAGGTTGACCCCAAACAGCCCGATCTGCTGGCGTTGCCAGTAACTGAACTCGCCACCGGCGAAGTTCGGGTTGTCGAAGATGGAATCGAAGCCCGTGGCGTGTTTGTTGCTGATATTGCTATCGCCGGTGGCATAGAAGAACGAGGTACGGAACCGCGCCCAGTCGCGGTCGTATGACAGTTCGACCGCAGCCATATGGGCATTGATGTCCTGCGCCTGGTTGGCCAGCGGGTTCAGGGTGTCATAGCCGACGGCCCAGTAGTAGGCGTGCGTAATGTTGTAACGACCAAGGTGGCCATCGCCGGTCCAGCCCAGGTAGGCGACATCGATCGTGTGCGGCTTGAACACACCCACGGGTGCAGGCCGGACCAGGAAATTGTTTTCGTCAAATTTGAAACTGCGCCGGTCGTTATCGTAGTGGACGCTGAGCTCCGTCGTGTAGCCCGGGAAAATAAAATCCTGCCGATAGTAGTTGGCGATCAGCACGCTCTGATTGCGATCATGGCCCAAGTTGTTCAGGCCGCTGTTGGTATCCTTCTCCATCTGATCAAAGTAGATAAGGTTGAATTGATCCCGGTTCGACAGACGGTTGCCGAAGAGGCGTATCGCCCGGTTCGTATCGCTAAAGATGAAGCCCCGGAAGTCGCTGTTGAACTCCTGCGAGCCGACCCGGAGCGACAGAATGTCGAAATCCGGACTCAGATCGCTGAGCTTAGCCTCGGCGAACCACTCCTCCAGCGTGAAGAAGGTCCGAGTCCGATTGGTGCCCCTGCGCACGTCGGGGTTAATAATGCCCAGTTCGTTCACGTCTAACAGGTTGACGTTGAAGATCGGGGTCAGGTGAATACGCCAGTCGGGCTGTTTGTAGCCAGCGTCGCCGTGGGTCAGGTCCACGGACAACACGATATTCTGGTTAAAGAAGTACTGGTTGGGATTACCGAAGAAGTTTTCCTGGAATGGATTCTGCGTGCTTTCAAAGGGCGTCGTCGCTGTCGGAACCTGGCGGAACTCGAAGAGTGAGACGCTCTCGGCCGTGATCGTCAAGAACGTATTCTGCCCAAGTATGGAGAAATCACCCTTGAGGACGTTTTGCTTGTAGGGGTTGAGGATGTTGCCGATGACGTACGGATAGTCGTTGATATTGGGGTGTCCCTTGTCATAGCGGTCCCAGGCCGGGAAACCCAAACGCCAGCGATCCTCAATGGGCACGAAGTGGGCGGTTTCCTGGTTCTCGCGGGGCAAAATGCCGGACGGTCCGGTGTAGCCCGACGGCGGATCCATTTGCGTCCGATACGGCGTCAGGGCTTCCGGCGCGATCGTCGGAGCCGCCGCCGCTTCTGGAGCAGGGGCCTCCAGGGGGCGATTCAAGACCTTCGGCTCGACAGCCGCCGGTACCTCCCCGGCAGCGCCCTTGGGCCCGCCGGCACTCGGAGGCGGGGGCGGGTCGTCCCCGAACGCTGGAGCAACACTGGCCCCAGGCCCGGCAAGGACCAAACTGATGACCATTCTCCAGGCCCAGCAGCTCAGCAATCGTTTACGCAACATGCGACACGCTCCAGCACTGTGAGTTCGGAAGCGCACGTTAGCTAGATTCAACCTCCGACCTGGCTCCCACGCCAAGACGCCGACAACGACTGCCACCCGTCAGAAACCAACTACCGTTTAGCCGTGAGCCTAAGGCGAGCGCAGGGCTGAACGATCGGCACACACGTCAGGCGTCCTTCACGGGAAGTCCAGGGAGGCGCTATTTGCGCATTTCGCAGAACATTCCGGCACCGAGTGTATCGGCCTCGGAAGTTGGCGCTCTTGAGCAATAGACTAGATATGTGGATTGGTGGGTTGATACCGACTAAACGGGCCAGAATCGGCTCCCCTGTCCGCCTCTCGCAAGGTCCTGCCGTATACTTCAGAAGCGGACCTCGGAACCCAGAAGGAAACGCGTCCAAGATCGGACCCTGCGGGACTTGTTGAGAATAAGAGAATTGCAATAGCTCGGCAAATTAGATAAAACAACGAACAGCTTCTGCCGATATTAGTCGCTGACGATCCATCGGCTGACGCGCAATCGTTGGCATGGACGCGGAGAGTCCGCACACCGGGACACCTGAGGGTAGCCCCGGCCGGTGGACTATGCATACAAGGGCGTTTAAGAACCGGTTCCCGCTTGAGCCACCCCCCCCTAGAGAAAGGGACGAGAGATGCGTTTGCTAAGCTGGCTGTTGGGCCGCTCACGAAGGCGCAAAGGCCGAACCCCGCCCCAACGGCACAAAATAACTGCACAAGTATTTGTTGAACCCCTGGAATCCCGCAACCTGCTGGACGCGGCGGGCTTTG
>JBGQLF010000840.1:0-5466 GCA_041499985.1 Gemmataceae bacterium | reverse complement strand
TGGAAACTGACGGAGCCTCTTCAAGTCGACGCCGAGCAGACCGATCTGGAGGAGTTCCTCAATGCCGTGGCCCGACTGCGAGCCGATGAGCTGGTGGCCGACAAGCCAGCTGACTTAAAAGCGTACAGCCTGGATCGGCCGGAAGCACGCTGGCGGTTTCAAGCGGGCGACAAGGAAGTCCTGAGCCTGCTCATCGGCAATCATGAGAAGATCAAGGAGCAAGGCAAAGAGTCGGAAGGGCCGCGCAGCTACGCGAAGCTGGCGAACGGCGATCTGGTCTTTCTGCTCGACCCGCAGCTGACAACCAAAGCGCTGGCCGAATACCGTAGCCGGGCGCTCTGGCCGCCCTTGGACGCGGCGCAGGTGGAAAGACTCAGCTACGGTTCTGCGGACCATCCGTTCGTCCTGGAAAAGGTGGACAATACATGGCAGGTCGCCGGCAAGCCCGAGTTGAAGGTGCAGCCGGATGCAGTCCGCGAAACGCTCGATGCGTTGGCGGGACTGCGGGCGGGGCGCTTCGTGGTGGACAAGGGAGCGGATCTGAAGTTATACGGTCTCGAACCACCCCAGTTAGTGCTCGAGATCCAGACGCGCACCGGCAAGCGCGTGCTGCGCGTCGGCCGGCCCGAAGGCGAGTCGAAGCGCTATTATGCCCGGGTGCCGGAAGGCCAGCGCTCCGATGTCTTTGTGATCAGCGAAACCGATGCGGCCCGCATCGTGCGGCAGTTGTCAGGGTTCACGCAAGGAGCGGCCAAAGCGCCGCCTTGAGTTTTCTGCGTGAGCGGGCGACCCAGGAATTGACGGGCCTTGGTTGCGGGAGGTACGATGCAGTAGGAGATAGCCAGTCGTTTACTCCCCGTCAGGAGGTAAAGCTCATGCCATTCGATATGGATCTGTACCTGGAGAACCGCCGCAAATACCTGGAGAACAGGCCGAAGTTTCCGCTCGAGGAATTGGCGAAATACATTGGGTTCTGGGTGGCCTGGAGCCCTGACGGTACACGCATTGTCGCTAGTACCAAGAATCCTGAAGAGTTGGAGGAGCTTGTTCGAGCCGCTGGCGAGGACCCCTTGCAGTGCGTCCACTCGTGCATTCCAGAAGATGACAGCATGCTCGGCGCTTTCTGGGACTCGGAGGCTTCGTGAGATTCGCCTACGCCCAGTTACACACCTGGCGGCCAGTCTATCCCCTTGGGGGAACATGGCTGCGCTATCGGCCGATTGTACCTGTCCATCTCATTGGCCCTCAGGTGTTGCCGCCGGTCGATGGCTGCCTCGACTCGGCATGTGACGATACGGTCTTTACTCAACACCTTGCACACCGGCTCTGAATTGACCTCACCAATGCTCCTCAAGGAGAGTCTCGGGGGATTGGCCAGACCCCTGTGACAGTCCAATATGCTCGTGTGCGCCTCTTGCTCGCCGATGGGTTCGAAACGTGCGAATGGGAAGCCACCGTCGGGTTCGCTGCCGTGCCCATGCGCTGGGCTCTGTTAGGTCACGCAGGTTTTCTCGACTTCTTTGATACGAACCTGCGGGGCGCCCGCCGCGACGTTATCCTCACTCCCAATAGTGCTTTCTCTGGTCGACACATTGTCCACAGGCCATCGCCTCCGTGAGAAGAACTGCGGCATCCGCACCTCGACCGGGAAGACCTCCTTCCCCCCATGCAGTCGTCTCCGTCTACCTGAAAACGCGTGCCCAACCTGGAACCCCCGACGGCCGTGCCGCGGGCTTCGGCTAGATTCCCTTGCTTCCCAGCGCTGGCGCGGGACAATCGGGCGGTTGCGTTCCCCTGCACCAAGCGAGGTGTCCTATGCCTCGTCAGCTTGTCTGTCCGCAAGGCCATCGGTGGAAGGTGGGCAGCGCCGCCAAGGTAGACGGTTCCAGTACACCCGAGGTGTGTCCGGTGTGCTGTGCCCCTGCCGTCGCCCAGAACCCACGAACCGAGGCCTTCATGCCGGAGCGCCCCCCACGCCCCCGGTCGGGGCACTGCCTGGACCCGTGACGCTGCCGCCAACCGCGCCCGCACCGATCGACAAGACAGCGGAGTATCCCACCGTTCCCGGCTATGAGATCATGGGCGAGTTGGGCCGCGGGGGCATGGGCGTCGTCTACTGGGCCTGGCAACCGGACCTGGGCCGGACCGTCGCCCTCAAGATGCTTCTCGCCGGAGTTCACGCCAGTCCCCAGGAGCTGGCACGCTTCCACACCGAGGCCGAAGCCGTGGGCCGCCTGCAACATCCCCACATCGTCCAGATCTACGGCATCGGGCGCCACGACGAGCACCCCTACCTGGTACTGGAGTACGTGGACGGCGGCAGCCTGGCGCAGCAGCTCACCGGCACACCGTTGCCCGCCCGCCGAACCGCCGAGCTGGTGGAGACGTTGGCCCAAGCCGTGCACTATGCCCACCAGCGGGGGATTGTCCACCGTGACCTGACGCCGGGCAACGTGCTGCTGACGGCCGATGGCCAACCCAAAATCACCGACTTCGGGCTGGCCAAGCTGCTGGTCGGGGGCGGAGCGGTACGGACGCAGAGCGGGGCCATTGTGGGCACGCCCAGCTACATGGCGCCGGAGCAGGCCGCGGGCAAGACGAAAGAAGTCGGGCCGACGACCGACGTGTATGGCCTGGGAGCCATTCTGTATGAGCTGCTGACAGGCCGGCCGCCGTTTCGGGCCGAGACGCCGTTGGAGACGCTGCTCCAGGTGCAGGCGGAGGAGCCAGTGCCGCCGAGCCGCTTGCAGCCGAAGCTGCCCCGCGACTTGGGGACGATTTGCCTGAAAGCGCTGGCCAAGTCCCCCGAGCGGCGCTATGCCAGCGCTGTGGATTTGGCTGACGACTTGCACCGCTGGTTGGACGGCGAGCCGATCGCAGCCCGACCAGTGAACGCCTGGGAACGCGTCTGGGTTTGGGCGAAACGCCGGCCAGCCGTCGCGGCCCTGTTGGCGGTCGGTAGTGTCGCGGCCCTGGCGTTGGTCGGGGCGATCGTCGGTGCCGTGTATAGCCTCCGTCTCCGAGAGGCCAACGAGCGAACCGAGCAGGCATTGACGGCCGAAGCCGTACAGCACCAGCGTGCCCAGGAAGCCCTGGAACGGGCCAACTTCTTCCAGTATTTCCATCACATATCACGAGCGCATGCCGGCTGGCGGGACGCCGACCTAGCCGGGGTCGAACGACTTCTCGACGACTGCCCGCCGAACCAGCGAAGCTGGGAATGGCACTATCTTAAGCGGCTTTGCCAGGCGGCCCTGGTAACTCTCCAAGGTCACACCGAGCCAGTCTATGGCGTGGCGTTCAGCCCCGATGGCACGCGCCTGGCCTCGGCCAGTCTGGATGCGACGGTGCGGCTGTGGGACGCGCGCACTGGCCAGGTGCTCCAGGAGCTGAAGGACCATCGTGGCCCCGTCTGGGCGGTGGCCTTCAGCCCGGACGGGACGCGCCTCGCCTCCGCGAGCCAGTATCAGACCGTCAAGGTGTGGGACGCGCCAACCGGTAAACCGATTCGCACTCTTGAAGGGCACGACAGGTATGTCACCTGCGTGGCCTTTAGCCCGGACGGGACTCGGCTCGCATCGGGCAGCTTTGACAATAGGGTGAAAGTCTGGGAAGTCCGCACCGGCAAGGAACTTCGCACTCTTGAAACCCCGCTCAACCGGATCCTCGGCCTGGCATTCAGCCCGGACGGGATATGGCTCGCCGCCGCCTCGAGCAGCGGCGCCTATGTCTGGGATGCAGCTACGTACCAGTCCGTTGGTCAGGTCCAGATCGAGGGCGGACGCCCTGGCGTGGCCTTCAGCCCCGACGGCACGCGGATGGCTCTGGGGTCCTGGGGGGACCGGATGGTCACGGTCTGGGACGCGACCCCGAACCGGATGGGCAAGCTCGGCGCGCTCCTGTTCCGCCTCACCGGACACCTTTCCCGCGTGCATGATGTGGCCTTCAGTCCCAACGGAACTTGGCTGGCATCCGCTTCCCTGGACGGGACGGTCAAGGTCTGGAACGTGACCACCGGGGCAGAATTCCGGACGCTCAAAGGCCACGCGAACGGGCTCCGACGCGTGGTGTTCAGCCCCGACGGCACGCGTCTGGCCTCGGCCGGCAATGATGGGACCGTGAAGGTCTGGGACACGAGCACCGACCCCGAAGCCCTCACCCTGAGAGGGAGCATGGGGACCATCGCCTTCAGCCCGGACGGCGCGCAGCTGGCCTGGGTGCGGCGAAGTGGAACGGTGAGCCTTGCGGACGCAACCACCGGGCAGGAAATCCGCCCGTTGCAGGTCCCGACCAACGGTAAATGCAACGTGACGTTTAGCCCCGATGGCAGCCTGCTGGCCTCGGGGAACAAGGATCGGACGGTTCTCCTCTGGGATGTGAAGAGTGGCCACGCAATGCCTCCCCTCGACCCGCACGAGGTCCGGGGCGTGGTGTTCCCTCAAGTCCAGGGAACCCCTGCGGACGCTCTACCCGCCAGGCACCCGCACGAGGTTCGGGGGGTGGTGTTCCACCCCGACGGCAAGCAGCTGGCATCTGTCTGCACCGATCAGACGGTGATGCTTTGGGATCTGACCACCGGCCGGCTGGTCCGCACCCACAACGCGGACGAGCGGGCCGGCGCCGACGACAGCATACCCTATGGGATTGCCTTCAGCCCCAATGGCGCACGGCTGGCCACGGGTCGCGGTGACGGGACGGTAAGGGTCTGGGAGACAAAGACGGGCCAAGAGCTGTTCCCTCTCGGAGGTCACGGGAGGCCAGTCCGAAGCATCGCGTTCAGCCCGGACGGCCGGCGCCTCGTTTCCAGTAGTGAAGATGGGATCGTCAAGGTCTGGAACCTGTCCACCGGTGCCGAGGAACGAGCTCTTCACGGTCACGCCGGTGCTGTGTTGTGTGTGGCCTTTAGTCCCGATGGGAAGCGGCTGACCACGGCCAGCGCGGATCAGACCGTGAAGCTATGGGATGTGGAGACCGGGTTGGAAGTGCTTACCCTCCGAGGCCACAACAGCGCGGTCTTGGGGGTGGCCTTTAGTCGGGACGGAAGGCTCGCCACGGCCGGAGGAGGCTTGCGCTCAGGCCCTGGTGGCGGCCTGGCGAAAATCTGGGACGGCCGGCCCTGGACTCCAGAAGCGGTGATCGAGCGCGAGGCTGTGGGCATCTTGGAGTCCCTGTTTGCCAAACCGCTGGGCACAGCCGATGTCCTCGATTACCTCCGCCACTGCGCGACGATCCGCCCCGAGGCCGCACAACGAGCTCAGGCGCTCGTGGACCGTTATCGCGAAGAGACCGACCCGGAGAAGTACCAGCAGGCCAGCTGGGCGCTCGTGCGCCAGCCCTACCTCAACGCCTTCCAGTACCGCTTCGCCCTTCGCCAAGCGGTGACCGCCTGTCAGCTGGCTCCGCAGCAAGTGAACTATCGGACCACCCTCGGCCTGGCGCAGTACCGCCTTGGTCAGTACCCAGAAG
>JBGQLF010000839.1:0-5472 GCA_041499985.1 Gemmataceae bacterium | reverse complement strand
GCGCTGCGCTGGTGCCGAGAAGTGGCTATACTGGACATGGGAGCCTCCTTGGTGTCAATGCGGGCGATGGCTCTACCTTCATTGCACCACGAAGGCTCCTTCTTTGCGACCCCTCTCCAAAAGGTCAGAAGTCGAACTAAGAACGCCTGAATGAAAAGAGGCAGGCCCTGTGATGTTCAAGGTCCCGCCCTTCTTTCGGCTCTTGTCGGATGTAGAGGGTCCAACCTCCTCTCGCGTTGGTTCGCTATTCCTATTCCACGGAGGTGAGACCAGCTAACCGCTGGCAGAACTATCCCGTGCTCCGGACCGCACAGGCCGGTGACACCACGCACGTCACCGGCACTTTCAACAGCCAGCCCAGCAGTTCCTTTCTCCCTCAGGACCAGGCCTCGGTCAATGCCTCGGCCGAGCCGGCGGCCAGGGCCTGTTCGAGGAGAGCGTGGGCCTGCGCGGTGCGTTGCAGCGTACGCGCGGCCCGGGCGAGTTCGAGGAGCGTGATCTCGTCGGAGCAACCCCAGATCCATTGGAAATTCCATCCCTCCCGCCGCTTGAACAACCGGAGGGCCTCCTCGAAGGGCTCGGGCCCTTCGCCGGCCTGGGTCGCTCCCGCCAGGGCCTGCACGAGCACATGCCCCCCGCAGCATGCCCGGGGCCGGCCCCGCACGTGAAGGACCGCCTGCTGGAAGGCGGCGCGGGCCGCAGGGAGGTCGCCCTGCTGGAGGGCCGTGCGGCCGAGGATGCAGAGGTGGACCCCGTGGATGGTGTCCCGGTACATGCTGTCTGTCCGCTCGGCCGCCTCGAGTCCGGCCAGGCACTGCCGGCGAGCCTCCGCGAGTTCGCCCAGGCGGCGGAGGCACTCCCCCAGGTATCCCGCGGCTCCCGGGAACGAGGTCTTGGCCCTTGGTTCGAGTTCAACTGCCCGCTCGAAGCACCAACGCGCTTCCCTCAGGTGGCCCAGTTCCAAGTGGACCCAACCCGTAGCCACCCACGACCAGCTATACCGGGGATTGAGCGTGACGGCATGCTGCAAGAGCGTGAGCGCCTCGCCTCGGCGCCAGCGATGAAGATCCTCTGGGGCAGGCTGGCCCGTGAGGCACTGATGGAGCCTCAACGCCTCACCCGGGTCGCAGGCCCGTTCCAGGACCCAGGCAGCGAAGGTCGGGGCATGGACGTGGGACGGGTCGAGTTCCATCGCCCGCCGCTCTTCTTCATAGGCCTCGAGAAGCTTTTCTTGCTGAGAAAGAATGTAACCCAGCCAGACATGAGGCTCGGCGCGGCATGGGTCGGCCGCGATAGCGCGGCGCGCGTAGTCGGCCGCAACCTCCAGCGTCTCTGACTCGGTGGTGAAGTTGAACCGGAAGGCGTGCAAGTGCGCCAGGCTGACCAGGGCCGGGACGTAGGAAGGGTCATGGGCGACCGCTTGCTCGAAGAGCTCACGCGCTTCGTCGAAAGATCCCTTCGTACCGCGCTCCAGCCACAGCCGGCGTCCCTGCGCGTAACAACGATGAGCCTCGAGCCGCGGCGCGACTGCCGACGGAGGCGCAGACGTCGGGCCCTCCAACTCGAGTCGCGCGATGATTGTTCCGGCGAGGCGATCCAGCATCGCGGCGATGTCTTCCAGCGACTCTTCCAGCCGCTCTTCAACGACTACCAGGCCGGTCGAGACATCGGTCAGCGTAGCCAGGATGTTCAGCCTCGGTTCCTTCTTGCGGAAGCTTCCCGACAGGAGCCAACGACAGCCCAGATAGAGGCCGAATTCCAGGTCCGAGCCAGCGACCGTGGCGGGGGCCCTGAGCACAGCCTCGCGGGGAAGGAGGCTTAGGCCCGGGATGCGGGCCAGGTGCGCCACGAGTCCCTCCGCGATCCCCCCACCGATCCAACTGTTGCCTTCGCCATCGAGGTCTTTGAAGTCGATGATCGCTAGGGTATCGGATACGGCGGCCCCGGCCTCCGCCCCACCGATCCGGCGGAGGTCGGCCAGAAAGGCGCCCGCCGACGCATAGCGCTGCGAAGCGTCGCGGGCCAGGGCGCGGGCCAGCACCGCGTCCAGCCCCGCCGGGAAGTCGGGCCCCTCCAGCCGCGGCGGATCCCGGGCCAGGACGGCGGCCACACGTTCCTGGGCCGTAGCCCCGGGAAAAGCCGGGCGTCCGGTGAGAGCCTCGTAAAGGACAGCACCGACGAGGAAGAGGTCCGCACGCCTATCGATCGGCTCGCCATGTAGCTGCTCCGGCGCGATGTACCCCGGCGTTCCCACGATGGAGCCGGCCTCGGTGAGCAGCTGGCTCACGCCGGGGGCGAGGTCGATCGGCGGCTCCACGCGGTACTCCCCCGTCGCCCCCGGGGCTGGTTGTTCCGCCTGCCCGGCCGGGTCGGTGGCCGTCTCCGCCCGTGCCGGGGCCAGGAGCGGCTCGCCTGGCTCCGGCTGGAGGGCCTTGGCCAGTCCGAAGTCGAGCAGTTTCGCCGCACCTTCGCCGGTGAGCATGATGTTTTCCGGCTTGATATCGCGATGGAGAATGCCGGCGGCGTGGGCATGGCCGAGGGCCTCGAGCAGGCCGGCGGCCAGGGCCACTGCCTGATTCACGGGCAGAGGTCCGCAGCGGAGTCGCTCGCGCAGCGTCTGGCCGGAAACGTACTCCATGGCGATGAAGGCCTCGCCCGCGTGCTCACCGGCTTCGTAGAAGGTGGCGATGCCCGGGTGTTGCAGCCGGGCACTGGCCCAGGCCTCGCGCAGCAGACGGGCCCGCAGGGCCGGCGCAAAGCCTTCGGGAAGCAACTTGAGGGCCGCGGGGCGCCCCAGGGCCAGGTCCTGCGCCAGGTAGACCTGCCCCATGCCACCGCTGCCCAGGTGTCTCTCGATTCGGTAGTGGGAAATTGTGCTGCCGATCAGCCCGGCCTGGTCCCCTGCGCCAGGCGCTTCGGAGCTCTCCGGGCCAGTCCTGGCTTCCTCCTTGGGGATGTCCACGTGCACCTGTGTGTGAGGCATCCTCGGTGTGGCGGAAGTTGGCCCACGCGGGCCCCCAGCAGCAGGCGGGTCGAGGGCCACTCCACAAACGGGGCAGACCAGAGGCGACGGCGCGTGAGCTTGAGGATCAGGGAACGATTCCCAGCGATGTCCTTGCGGGCAGACGAGGACTTCGGACATGGTGGACTCCTGAAGAAGCGATCCGATAACCCCAGGTCGGCTCGAGTAGGTCCTAACCGGTGCCGACCTCGGAACCACAGCAGGTTACAGGGGTACCGACTAGTTCCTGTCCCCGGGAAGGAGAAAAGGCAGTAACTTTTACGGATACAGACTATACTATCCGGTCCATTTCGTCGTCAACTATCGCCTAAAGGGAGACCCATGCCGCTACCACGTACCATCGCCTGGATCGGCGATATCGATGGCTTCGTGCGCCTGATCGACCAGACGCTGTTGCCGACGCAGCTGGTGTACCGCGATTGCCATACCGTCGAGGAAATATGGGAGGCGATCCGCACGCTGCGAGTGCGCGGAGCACCGGCCATCGGCGTGGCTGCCGCCATGGGCGTGGTGCTGGGGATGCAGACAGGTACCGATCGCAGCCGCGGTGCCTATGCCCATCGTCTTCGCGAAGTGAGCGCGTACCTGCGCACCAGCCGGCCGACCGCCGTCAACTTGTTCTGGGCTTTGGAACGCATGGAGCGCTGCGTCGCCAGCTTTACCGAGCGCTATACTCCGGACGAATTGACGCGGCTACTGCTAGAAGAGGCACTGATCGTTGAAGAAGAGGATCGCCAGATGTGTCGGGCCATGGGGCAAGTCGGCGCCGCGCTCATCCGCGACGGCCAGGGCGTGCTGACGCACTGTAACGC
Organism: Gemmataceae bacterium; assembly: GCA_041499985.1. Lineage (GTDB taxonomy): Bacteria > Planctomycetota > Planctomycetia > Gemmatales > Gemmataceae > JBGQLF01. The sequence continues at coordinate 1,638 of JBGQLF010000839.1, read as the reverse complement.
CGGCAGCCTGGCGACCGCGGCTTACGGCACGGCACTGGCTGTCCTGTATACCGCGGCGGAGCAGGGCCGGCGCTTCCAGGTGTTTGCCGACGAGACTCGGCCGCTGCTCCAGGGAGCGCGTCTGACGGCGTGGGAACTCCGACAGCATGGTCTCGACGTCACTCTGATCTGCGACAGCATGGCTGCCCAGGTGATGAAGGAAGGCCGCATCCACCTCGTGGTCGTGGGTGCGGACCGCATCGCGGCCAACGGCGACACGGCCAACAAGATCGGCACGTACGGCGTGGCCGTGCTGGCGCAGGCACATGGTATCCCTTTTTACGTGGTCGCGCCGTCGAGCACCTTCGACCTGAGTTTACCGACCGGCGCCACCATTCCCATTGAACAGCGCGATCCGCGCGAAGTGACTCACGGCTTCGGCCGCCAGACAGCGCCGGACGGGATCCAGGTCTACAACCCAGCGTTCGATGTGACTCCGGCTCGCTTGATCGCCGGCATTATCACGGAGAAGGGATTGATTCAGCCCGTTACGGAAGCGGCGATCCGCGCCGCTCTAACTGTTTAAACAAACCGTCCGCTGCGTTCACTTCTGCGGGTTTAGTTGCCGGCTTGCTTGATGAGGAGAGCAGCCTTGCCTTCGCTACAGCAGTTCGGCGCCGCGTTGCTCGTTTCACTGGCACTGAAGGGGCATGCCGAGCCCTCTGCCGAGCAAGCCCCGGTGCCGAAAGGGCACGCCAAATCGGTCGCTGCCGCGCAGGAGTCGCAGCAGCCCGTCTCACCGCCTCCGAAGAAAGAAGTATTGGCAAGGGAAGCCAGGTTATCCGGAAAAACAAAGGCGGCCACGGCCGCCCCGGCGACGAGGATCACCGCCGTCGCTACCAGCACCATGTTTCTCATCACGACGACCTCCCAGGAACAACACCCGCCTCGGGGCGAACTCCGAGACCTTCACGGAGAGAACCGCCCAGACCCATACGGATCTGGTCCAAGAGAGCTTTTTGTTCCAACTCAGCCAAGCAGTTTATAGAGTGCGCCTGGCTCCTGCGATACGGTCCTGTGCGAAAAAGTTCGGCCACCATGTACCACTTGGGCCATGGGATGTTTCACTTCGGCTTTTGCCACCGATCGGCGAGGGCGAGAAGCCGAGCCAACGGCAGCTCGAAGCCGGGCAGCAGGTCGGTGCGATAGGTGTCGGCTTCGGCGACGACCTGCTCGGCCGGCTGGCCAGGTTGGCGGCGATACACCGTCATGATGCGACGGAAGCGGTCGATGATCCAGTATTCCTGCACGCCGAGCGCCAGGTACTCGCGGCGCTTTTCCACATAATCGCGCCACCGATCGCGCTTCCGCTTGGAGACGAACTCGACGACAATCGTCGGCACATCGACCGTGGGATCCGGCAAGCGCCCCAGGCCGGCCCAGATCACGCGGTCGGCTTTGCGGCGACTGTCGTGCGTGCGCAGATACTGCTCCCACACAGTCGCATCCAGGGCGGCGCCTTGGGGATGAGATGTTTTGTAAACACGAAGCCAGGATCCCAATTCTTCATTGGGATCTCTTTCCGCGATCAAGGGGATCGGGTTCACAATAACCACTCCATGGATCAGTTCGTAGTCATACCGATCGTCGTAGTCGGTG
>JBGQLF010000838.1:0-5472 GCA_041499985.1 Gemmataceae bacterium | reverse complement strand
GGCATCCTCGCCTGGGCGGACCGCATCGATCCCGCCATGCCGAAGTATTGACCGAAGGAATTGCCATGCCAGCGACCGTAGACTGGTTGTATCACCGCAAGAGCTGACTGAGCTGCCAGAAAGCTCAAGGGTTCCTTGAGTCGAATGCCTGGCAGGTGGTGAATCAGGCCGATGCCAGCAAGGAACGGCGCGGGCGTGACGAGGCTCTGGCCCTCGCCCGGGCGGCCCAGAAGGTGGTCGTGGCCAAGGGCAAGAAGATCGTGATCTTCGACATGAAGGCCGATCCGCCTGATGAGGAGACCCTGGCAGCGCACCTCCTGGGGCCAACCGGAAATCTGCGGGCGCCAACGCTGCGGAGGGGCAAAACCTTGCTTGTCGGGTTCAGCGAGGAGGCTTACCGCCAGGTGTTGCATAGCTGAGGGCACAGGGGAGGTGTGCTCTCATCGAGTTATTGCCGGGAGGGGCTGGCATGGCCGCGACGGATCGCCTCGGTACCGAGCAGGCTTTTCACGATCGCCAGGCCCAGGAACGGGCAGCCACATTCGAACACCGCCCCGAGGCACTCTGCTTCGCGGATGCGAGCTACCTCGATCATGAAACCTGGATCCGCCCGGCTTTCGCACAGCTTGGTGAGCTGAACGACACGTGCGCGCTTGACTTCGGTTGTGGCCATGGCATGGCAGCGGTCGTGCTTGCCCGGTGTGGCGCCCGAGTGACTGGGTTCGATCTCTCGCGCGGCTACCTGGACGAGGCGCGCAACCGCGCGCGGGCCAATGGCGTGGCGGTGGATTTTGTCCAGGCCGATGGCGAACGGCTGCCATTTGCAGATGCCCGCTTCGATCGCATCTGGGGGCATGCCATCTTGCACCATCTAAACCTGACGATCGCTGCGGCGGAGCTGCGGCGGGTTCTACGGCCCGGCGGCGTGGCGGTGTTTTGCGAGCCGTGGGGAGAAAACCCACTCCTGAGCTGGGCCCGCCGGTCCGCGCCCTATCCAGGCAAAGAACGCACTCCTGACGAACAGCCGCTCCGTCGCCGTCACCTGCGCTTGCTGCGAGAAGTTTTTCCCGTTGTCGAAGGGCGCGGGTTTCAGCTCTTGTCGATGGCACGTCGCGTCTTGAGGCCCGGTCGTATCCTGGACGGCCTCGACTGGTGCGACACGATGCTGCTGCGCCGCCTGCCAGCCCTGGAGCGCTACTGCCGCTACATCGTTCTCACTTTGCGCCGCACTTCGCTATAATGAACTGATCGTTCTGCGAGCAGCTTCAGGAAGATTCTCCTCATGGACGCGGCATCATCTCCTGTTCCGTTAGCCCCGGTTCCGAATCGGAGTGCCGATCCTGCCGCGCTGGCTTGGCCGCGGTCGGCGCAGTGGACGACCGCATTCCTGCTCGGTGTGGTGACCACGTTGTTGGCGGTGCAGGCGTACCAGTATTCCCGCTGGGGAACCCGGCCCACGGAACTGCGACGGGCTCCCGGCCTGGCCTATCGGATTGACCTGAACGAGGCTGACCGAGCCGAGCTGTTGCAGCTTCCGGGAGTTGGCGAAAACCTGGCAGCGCGCATTCAGGATTATCGCCTGCAACACGGTGACTTTCGCAGTGTGGATGAACTGGTCGGCGTGCGCGGCGTTGGACCGACAACGCTGGATCGACTCCGGCCGTGGGTGCGGGTGCAACCGAGTGAGCCCGAGGCAGCGGTCACGCCTCCGCCGGTCGGCGTCCCGCGGCCGCGCTCAGCGGGGACGACGAGTGCCTCGCCAGGTGCTGCCGATACCCGGGCTGGCAAGAAAGCGGCGAGCCTCACCGAACCGATCGATATCAATCGAGCTACGTTTGAAGAACTCCAGCGCCTTCCAGGGATTGGGCCGAAGATCTCGCAGCGCATTCTCGACGAACGGCAAAAGGGTCCGTTCAAGACCGCGGAGGAACTGCGTCGCGTTTCAGGCATTGGGCCCAAGATCATGGAGCGCTTGCGGCCGTATATCACGGTGGACCAAGATTCGACCCGTGTCGTGACGACCGACCGGTGACTTAGGAGCCGGGAGGGTCTATCGACACAGTTTGATAAGCGGCGACTTCATGAGGAGGTCACAGGAAGTTGGTTTACCGTGTCATCATCTCCCACGATGCTGAAGAACATCTCCGCGCATTGACTGCACGGCAACGCTCAACTGTTCTCGACCACCTGAAGGAGCAACTGACGTACCAACCAACCGTCGCGACTCGGAACCGCAAGCTGATGGAGCCAAATCTCATTGCATCTTGGGAACTCCGCATTGGCAACATTCGGGTATACTACAAGGTGTGGGAAGAGGAGGAGAGGACTGTGGAGGTTATCGCCATCGGCATCAAGGTCCGCAGCCGCGTGCGCTGTGGAGATAAGGAGTTCGAATTCCCATGAAGACGTTGGACATCAGGAAGGTACCCACTCCGCTCTTGGAATACGTCCTGAGCCTGGGTGAGGAACCTGTGATCTTGACGCTCAAGAAGAACAAACCGGTTGCCGTCTTACTCCCAGTACACGACGCTGACCTGGAGACCGTTTCGTTAAGTTTGAATCCGGAGTTTCTTGCGCTGATGGAGCAGTCTCAGAGGCGACTGAATAAGGAGGGCGGGCTGACCATCGAAGAAGTACGCCAGCGGCTAGGTGTTCCCGAAAGGCCGAACCAGAGATCGAAATCGAAGAACGGGAAACCGGGAGCGGGAAAGACAAAACCGAAGAATCGAAACGTGACCGGAGAAGAAGATGACGGCCAAGTTTGACTTAGCCAGCCCTTTCCAACCAGCCGGCGATCAGCCGCAGGCAATCGAGAAGCTGGTTGCCGGCTTCCGTGACGGCCGCCCCTGCCAGACACTCCTGGGCGCGACAGGCACCGGCAAGACCTTCGCCGCCGCCCACGTGATTGCGCAGCTCGCCAAGCCAACCCTCGTGCTGTCGCACAACAAAACGCTAGCCGCCCAGCTCTACAAGGAGTTCCGCGGCTTCTTCCCGCGTAATGCCGTCCATTATTTCATCAGTTACTACGACTATTATCAGCCGGAAGCGTACATTCCCCAGCGCGATATCTACATCGAGAAAGACGCCCAGATCAACGAAAACATCGATCGCCTCCGCCTGGCTGCTACCAGTGGCCTGGTCAGCCGCGAGGATGTCATCATCGTCGCCAGCGTTTCGTGCATCTACGGCCTGGGTTCGCCCAGCGATTACAAGCGGATGATGATCCGCCTGGCCAAGAGCGAGAACATTGATAGGGACACGCTCTTGTTGAAGCTGGTGGACATCCAGTACGAGCGCAATGATGTGGCCTTCACGCGCGGCAAATTCCGCGTGCGCGGCGATGTCCTTGAAGTCTGGCCGGCGTCTGAGGAATTTGCCTATCGCATCGAACTGTTCGGCGACGAAGTCGAGACGCTGGCGATCATCAACCCAACCAGCGGCGAGACCCTGCGCGTTTTGGAAGAGCTTTACATCTACCCGGCCAAGCACTTCGTCACGCCGGAAGAGCGCATCCAGGGGGCAGTCGAGGGCATTCGCGCCGAGCTCGAAGAACGGCTGGCGTGGTTTCGCCAGGAGGGCAAGCTGCTCGAGGCTCAGCGGCTCAGTGCCCGCACGCGGTTCGACATGGAGATGCTCCTCGAGGTCGGTCATTGTCCCGGCGTCGAGAACTATGCCCGCTGGCTCAGCAATCGCAAGGCCGGCGAACCGCCGTATACGCTTCTCGACTTCTTCCCCGACGATTTCCTGATGATCGTCGATGAGTCGCATGTGACCTTACCGCAGGTGCGCGGCATGTTTGCGGGCGATCACAGCCGCAAGACCACGCTCGTCGAACACGGCTTCCGTCTGCCCAGTGCGCTGGACAATCGGCCATTCCGGTTCGACGAATGGGAGAAACGCGCCAAACAGGTGTTGTTCATGTCGGCCACGCCGGCGCCTTATGAGCTGGAGCGCTGCGGTGGTGAGGTTGTCGAACAGGTCATCCGGCCGACCGGGCTGGTGGATCCTATGTTGCATGTTAAGGCCGCCCGCGGTCAAGTGCCCGACTTGATCGAAGAGATCAAACAGCGGGCCGCCCGGAAGGAGCGCGTCCTGGTAACCACCTTGACCAAACGCCTGGCCGAGGACCTCAGCGCCTATCTGCGCGAGGCGGGGCTGCGCGGCAAATGGCTTCACTCGGAGCTGGATGCGATCGAGCGGGTGCGGATCCTGCGCGAGCTGCGCGAGGGCGCCTTCGATGTGCTCGTGGGCGTCAACCTCTTGCGCGAGGGCCTCGATCTACCAGAGGTGTCTCTGGTGGCCATCCTCGATGCGGACAAGGAAGGCTTCCTGCGCAGCGAGACCTCGCTGATCCAGACCATCGGCCGGGCGGCGCGCCACGTCAATGCCGAGGTAATCCTGTATGCCGATAAAGTGACGGCCTCCATGCAGCGGGCCATCGATGAGACCAGCCGCCGGCGGGCGCTCCAGCTCGAATACAATGCCCGCCACGGGATCACTCCCGAAACGGTGCGCTCGGCGATCAACCTGGGCATTGAGGAGGAGATCGCGGCTCACAAGTATGCGCAGGAGGCGGCCGGGCAAACGGCGGACAACTACGTCACGCAGGAGTACCTCGAAGAGCTGCACGGCGAAATGCTGGCCGCCGCCGCCAACCTGGAGTTCGAACGGGCGGCCCAGCTCCGGGATCGGATTGCCCAGTTGAAAGGCCAACCGACTGCCGCGCCCCAGATCAAGCAACGGCGCGGACGGCGGCGCTGAGAGCACTCGTCCTGCCCCCTGACCCTTCTCCGGCCAGCTCGGTTCACGTCCAGCTTCGTCAACGTGGCGCGACGCGGGCCGGCGCTGCCGCGACACGTTTGCCAGCTTGAAGAAGACCTGTAGTAAGCTCGGCATCCGCTTCTGGGACTATCTCCCAGACCGCATTCGCGGGCTGGGTCAAATCCCCCGCCTGGGCGACCTGATCCGCCAAAAGGCACGGGAGGCGGCCGCCACAAAAGCCGCCGCCGTGCCCGTCTAACGGACCTCCAACGAGGACGGCTGCCATGCGAGAAAAACCTCGCCTCGCCCCAGCCGGCCGCGCTGCGCCCAGCCCAGCCGATCCACGGTTATTGAGAAACTACCCCTTCGGCGCCATAAGTCGCTATTTTGCAAGACCTTGAGCCAGCGCCGAAGGTTCGGCGCCGAGCGCCGAACTGTCAACTCGGCGGTGGCCCAAGTGAGACAATCCCCCGCGCGGTCACTGCGGGGGGCGACCGCGACTCCGAGGCAGTGCGCCGGCCTCTGGTTCTCTCAGCGAGGCCGGGAAAGCTTTCGCTTCTGCGGGTGGATTCTCGAGGACAGGAGATTCATCCATCAGTACGGACCTGTTTTCGTTGCGTTTCGTTGTGTTGTGTTGCCAGCGAAATGCGTTGCTGGGCCCCTAGAGGGAGAACGGAACGCAATCCATCCCGGCCCTGAGGAGCTGACGCG
>JBGQLF010000837.1:0-5484 GCA_041499985.1 Gemmataceae bacterium | reverse complement strand
CTCCGGGCGCCGCTGCACGGCCTCGGCCACCGCCACCTCCACTTCGCCCGGCTGCTCGGAAGACGGCTCGTACACGGCTGCCACCGCCGCCTCGACCTGGGCGACGTGCTCCGACCATGGGGCCGCCGGGAGCTGGTCCGGCAGCGGGCGCCCGTTGAGCCGCACCCCCATCACGTTCTCCAGCACCGCCGTGGCCAGCTGCAACGAATTGACCGCGGTGTTCAAGGCCTCCCGCACCTCCGACAAGCGGACTTCCACCTTGAGCACGTCCGACCGAACCACCGTGTTGGCCGCGAAGCGGGACTGCACGACCTTGAGCTGGCTCTCGACCTGGGCCACGGTCTCCCGGCGGACGCCGAGCAGCGCGCGGGCCTGAAAAACGCGGTAATAGGCCTCGGCCACCTGGAACACCAGGCGGTTGCGTACCGCCGACAGCGAGAACAGAGAGGCTTCGTGCTCCGCCTCGGCGGCCCGGCTTCGGGCCAGGCGGAGGCCGCCGGTGTACAGGTCCTGCTGGAGGTGTAGCTGGGTGTGGAAGATATTCTCCACGCCCGGCAGTGGAAACAGTGCCCCCGGGTCCGCCACGCCCTGGCTGAGCAAGAAGGTAAACTTGCGCAAGGGATTATCCGAGACTTCGTATCCCGTATTGGAAGCCAGGATTGGGAAGAACTGGGCCCGGGCGTTGCCCAAGATCTCCTCGGCGATGCGCGTACGCTCCCAAGCCGATTGCAGGTCCGGATTGGCGTTAGCGGTCAGCTGGAGCGCCTCCGCCAGCGTCAACTCAAGCGAGGCGACCTCGGCTCCGACAGCGCGGTGAATCTCCGCATGTGGCGGCGGAAGCAGGGTTGGCGCTCCCTCGGCCTTTGGGTTTCCGGCTTGAGGTCCCATCGCCACCAACGGGCCGGACGCTTTCTCGACCGCCGGAATCACCGTTGGTCCCGGAGGACGGGGTGACTCCACGGCGTTGCACGGGATTAGCGCCGAACGGGTCGCCTGGGTAATGTGTTCAGAAGGGGGCGAATCGGCAGCCTTGGCGGAGCAAGTCGGACACATCTTGGGTGTGGCGCAGCCGACCCCATTCAGCAGGGCCGCCACGGCGAGGCCATTCAGGACCAAATCCTTTGGACCCATGACAGTTTTCCGCTCTGGGAGGAAGCTGGATGGAGGACGTCCTCGCGCCCTCACCCTTACTCTTAATGTCGGCAAAACCGTCAGCTCCCTTATAGCCGTTACCTCGCAAAAAAGTGTGCAGGACCCGTTTCTCGGACGAAACTTCCGGCCGATTAGCCCGAAGCGCGAGCATGGGAGAACTTTTCCGCGCTCGCGCTTCGGGCTACTTGAGGCCCGTCTTCAGGAAATGTGGGCGCCCTGAGTCTCGACATACACCACATAGAGCGACTGACTCCCGGTCATGAACAGCCGATTCCGCTTCGTGCCGCCGAAACAGACGTTGGAGCAGATCTCCGGCAACCGAATCATGCCGATCCGCGTGCCATCGGGCGCGAAGATGTGCACGCCGTCGTAGCCGTCTCCCACCCAGCCAGCCCCGACCCAGATGTTGCCATCCACATCGGCTCGGATGCCATCGGCCAAACCAGTGCCCTTCCCCTTGAGTTCCATCGACGTAAACTCCCGGCTATTGCGCAATTGCCGGCTGTCTACCACGTCCCAGACCTGAATGTTCTTGGGTGCTTGCGGATAGTGGCTGGCGCCGGTATCGGCGATGTAAAGTTTCTTGTAATCGGGGGAGAAGCACAGCCCGTTCGGCTTGTACATGGTGTCGGTCACGAGGTCCATCTTGCTGTTCTTGGGATCGATGCGATAGACAGCTTCCTTGAGCTGGAGCTCGCCTTTGTTGCCTTCGTAATGCATCAGGCTGCCGTAACCGGGATCGGTAAACCAGATGCCGCCGTCGGGATGGACCACGATATCGTTGGGCGCGTTCAGGGGTTTGCCCTGCCATTTGTCGGCCAGCACCGTGACGGTGCCATTGTGTTCGTAGCGCACCACGCGCCGGTTGCCGTGCTCGCAGGCGAGCTGCCGGCCCTCCCAGTCGAAGGTGTTGCCGTTACTGTAGCCGGCCGGGTTGCGGAAGATGCTGACATGCCCGTCTTCTTCGAGCCAGCGCCGCTGCACATTGTTGGGAATGTCACTCCACAGGAGAAAGCGCCCGACGCCGTTCCAGGCCGGTCCTTCCGCCCACAGGGTCCCCGTGTACAGACGCTGGATGGGCGTATTGCCGATCTTGTATTTCTCAAAGCGCTTGTCCAGGACGATGATGTCCGGATCGGGATAGCGCACCGGTCGCTGGCCGGTCCAATCGCGTTCGTCGGCCCGTACCGCCGGCGCGACAACGGCGCTGGCCGCGGCGGCGATGGCGGTGGTGAGAAGGGTGCGCCGGTCAATGCCGGCGAGTCGCGGATCGGTCGCCCGTTCGTTCATGGCAAGTTCTCCTTCAGGTGAACATCGAGGAAACGTTCGGCTCGGGGTCTCTGGGCGGACTTGCGTGTCATTAGGTACCGCATGGAGTGCCCCCCGGCAAGGGGGAAAATGGCAAGAAGCTGGCGGGAGCACTCGGTGCTAGCCCGAAGCGCTAATACGGGAGCAATCGCCTTCCCTGCGCTGGCGCTGCGGGCTAGTAGGTCATCCATCTTCGATTGATGGATGAGCCGCGGGGCTGGTCCCCGCTGACCGGCCCGCGGGGACAAGCCCGGCGGCTCGTCTACCTATGCATCGAAGGCAGGCAATCCTCTGGAGCGGGTACTGTGAAGACCGCTTCGTTGTGGACAGGCGTTCTCGGTTTTTTCGCCTTCGTCTCTTGAGCATGGCCGGGAAGAAAAAGGAATACGACCAAGCAATCACCGCCTACACGGCCGCCATCCGGCTTGATCCCATGCACGCCGAGGCTCACCACAAGCGCGGCCTGGCATACGAGGGCCGTGGCGACACCCTCCACTTCGATGCTGACCGCCGAAGGGCCCTCTCGCTAAAGCCGGCGCTGCGTGACAAACGAGAATCGCGACCCTAGCCAGAGTGAACCCAGCTACCACTCTTCTTGACCGCGATGGGCATCGCGAGGTACAACGCGATTCTGGGATGGATCCCGCTAGGTACCGACGCAAGGACGAAGCATGCGTTTTCGCGAAGCGGTCGGGAACGGACGTTGGCCGGAAATCCTCGCATGGACGGCCCTGTGCGGTTTTCTGCTCCTCTGCCTGCCCTTGTTCTTATGCCTACCTTTGTGGGCCGACGTGACCCTCTACGACCTCGCCGCCCGGTCGGTGCTTCGTGGCGGGGTCCATTATCGCGACATCTTCGATACCAACCTACCCGGCATGCTCTGGCTCCACTTGGCCATCCGCAGCGTTTTGGGTTGGAGATCCGAGACGATCCGGGCCGTCGATGTCGTCGTCGTGGCAGCGATCCTCTGTTTGTTGGTCCGCTGGGTTCGCCGCGACGGCCTTCCGCGGGGCTGGTTGGTCTGGACGGCGCTGGCGCTGGGTGCCTTCTACCTCTCCACGGCGGAAAGCAGTCACTGCCAACGCGATGTCTGGATGCTACTGCCGGCCCTGGGCGCGCTTCACCTCCGCAACAGACAGATGGTGAGGTTGTCGACTGCCGGCGCGAGCTCAACCAGGGTGTGGACTGGAGCACTGGCCGAGGGCATTTGCTGGGCTCTGGCGTGTTGGATCAAACCGCATGCTGCGGGGCCGGCGCTGGCCTGCTGGCTGTGCAGCGTCGTCTGCATCTGGCGCACTACAGAGATACGGTGGAGGCTGCTGGCCCTGGATGCGGCGGGTCTGCTGACGGGCGGACTGGGAGTTGGTGCACTGGGCGTCGCGTGGCTGTTGCAAACCCGTGCCTTTCCTTATTTCTGGGAGGTCTTCCTCGACTGGAATCGCGAATACTACGCGGAATCGACCGGCTTCAGGCGGCACACGCATGACATCTTCGCCCGCTTCCGTCCCTGGAGCCTGGTTCACTATGTGGCCCTGCCCCTGGCACTCGTCCACCTGGTCCGTCTCGCGCGGGCTAGGGCGACCAGCAGACAGGGAGATAAGGAGAGCGGGATACTGGGCCAGGTCTCGTGGTCTCCCCTGTTCGCTGTGTTCTACCTGTCCTGGTTGTTCCAGGCTGCCTATCTCCAGAAGGGGCATGACTACGTCCTGGTCCCGCCCATGCTGCTGGCGCTGACCGTTGTCGCCGAGCGGCTCGGACCCCTGGCAGGCCGGCCCACGGTGGCCGTCGTGCTGGCGAGTCTGGCAGTATACCTGGGTGTCCACCATCCGTTGCTGAAACCCCACCGCCTGGTTTTGTGGGGCCGCTGCTGGCAAGAACAGAGCACGGCGCAGATGCGCGACCACTTGAAGTTGACCAGAGTGCCGTTCACGGTGCACTGGGTGGAACTGGAGCAAGTGGCCGACTACTTGCGCCGCCAGCAGGTCCGCGACGGCGAAGTGGTGTGTTACAATAACTTCACGCATCCGCTCTATCTCGATCTGGACCTGCAACCGGGTACACCGTTTCTGCACTTCGATACGCTCCTGACGACCTTTCCGCACAAGCGCGAACGAATTCGGCAGCAGCTGGCGAACAGCCGGCAGCGCTTTGTCGTCAGCGACCTGGAGGCGGTGCATGTCGACGGACCACTGACGGAGGCCTCGGACGGGTCCTTGTGCCTGCCGGCCCAGTTTCCGCGGGAGCATGCCGTCCTGTTTCCCTGGACCGAGCCGATCTTGTTCCGAGCTGGTACGTACCTGGTGCACCAGGTTACCGGACCGGCGGGACCGCTGGTCGCCCAGCCCTCTGGGAACCTGGAATCGGCACGCTCGAAGCGTTGACGCGACGGTGAATGAGGGGTCCGACGGCCTTTGCGAGTCCTACCAAGATACACACGGTTAGCGGTAGGATGAAAGAAGGAGAATGCAGGAGGTACCGAAGAATCTCCGTTTCATCTTGCATCCTTCTTCTTTCATCCTTCGAAACACGGGCTCCGATCCAAATAGCAGGACAACAGGCAACTACAGCGCCACAGAGGTTGAACCATGGTTAGCAACGGCGGCAGTTGGGGGTCAGCGGCATGGGTATTGGGTCTGGGCCTTCTGCTGCCGGCAACAGTCCAGGCCGGCTGGCCCTTCCACTGCGACAAATGCCAGGGGCCTGATTGTCCGCGCAGTGAATACTCCTGCTGTCACTACTGGTTCCCGGCCGTGTATCGAATCCAGGCGTACTGTCATCCGGTGTCGCCAAGCTCCGGCATCCCTTGTTCGGACATTCCCACCGGCTACGAGATCACTAAGTTTCCGTGTCGCGCCGTGGATCCCGCGGTGATGTACGTTGACTACTCCAAACTGCCCAGGGCTGGCGTTGATACGAACCTGAAGCGGTAGTGTGAGATTGGGGACCTGTAGTCGCCTCGTAGCCACACGCGTCCTCGCTTGTGGGCTGGGGCAGCTCACAAGCGAGGACGCTTGTGGCTACGTG
>JBGQLF010000836.1:0-5486 GCA_041499985.1 Gemmataceae bacterium | reverse complement strand
GTCTTCGAGAAGTTCTTCCGCGTTCCGGACCAGAGCCGGGGAAGCGGCACCGGCTTGGGGTTAGCCATTGTCAATGAGATTGTGACGGCTCACGGCGGTACGATCACGTGCCAGAGCCAGCCAGGCGTGGGGACAACCTTCCGCCTCACCCTGCCGCGGGCGATGTCAGTAGATTGCAGATTGCAGATTTAAGATTGCAGATTAGAAGAAATCTGCAATCTTAAATCTGCAATCTGCAATCAGGAGATGACCGTGCCTACGGACGAAAACCGACCCCCACCCGAGCACTTCCTGACTCTGATCCGGCAGCAGCAGCGCGGGCGGCTCAAGATCTACCTTGGCTTTGCCGCGGGAGTGGGCAAGACCTATGAGATGCTCCAGGAAGGGCATCGCCTGAAACGCCGGGGCGTGGACGTGGTCGTCGGTATCGTCGAGACCCACGGCCGGGTCGAGACTGCCGCCCAGATCGGCGACCTGGAGCTGGTGCCGCGCCGCCGGATTGAATACAGCGGAGTTGTTCTGGAGGAAATGGACCTGGACGCCGTGCTGAACCGCCGGCCGAGCGTGGCCCTGGTCGATGAGTTGGCGCACACCAACGCGCCGGGCAGCCGCAATGCCAAGCGCTATCAGGACGTGGAGGAGTTGCTACGGGCCGGCATCAACGTCATTAGCACGCTCAACATCCAGCACCTGGAAAGCCTGTACGACCTGGTCGAGAAGGCCACGGGCGTCAAGGTTAAGGAACGGCTTCCCGACTATGTGCTGGGCATGGCCGATCAACTGGTCAACGTCGACGTGTCGGCCGAGGACCTGCGCGAGCGGCTCCAAAGCGGCAAAATCTATCCTGCTGACCGCATCGAGCGGGCCCTGGAGAACTTCTTCACGCAGGCGAACTTGACCCGGCTCCGGGAATTGGCCCTGGAGGAGATCGCCCATCGGCTGGACCGGCGCCAGAGCCATCAGGATGGGGATATGAACCGAGGCAGCTCCCAACGTGTCATGGTGTGTCTGAGTTCGAGGAGTCCCAATGTGGAGCGGTTGCTGCGCAAAGGGGCACGCCTGGCGGATCGCCTGAGCGCGCCGTGGTATGCCATTTACATTCAGACCCCAAGCGAGGAGCTGGACCGGATCGCTGCGGCAACGCAGCGGCAAATCACCAACGCGCTGACCCTGACCCAGCAGCTGGGCGGCACGCCGTTTCAGTCCAAGAGCAGCGACATTGTCAGCGCCATTGCCGCTTTCGTTCAGGAGTACGGCATCACGCACCTCGTGATGGGCCGGACACGGCGACCCTGGTATCGGCGCTGGTTTGGGCAGTCGGTGCTGGACCGTCTGCTCCAGGCCCTCCCCGATGTGGATGTACTGGTTGTGTGCAATGACTGACGGGAGACAGAGGACAGAGGACAGAGGACAGAGGACAGAAAGAAATCGCAGTGCCTCTGTCTTCTGTCCTCTGTGGTTCTTATTCTGTGCCTCTGTCCTCTGTCCTCTGTGGCTCTGTCTGGGGAAGCCATGCACACAGCTCATGATCCATACGCGGCGCTGCGCTATCGCGATTACCGCCATCTGCTCGCCGGGAGCGTGCTCGCCAGCATCGGTAGTACGATGCAAAGCGTCGCTGTCCTCTGGGAACTGTACCAGCGGACCGGCTCCGCCCAGGCGCTGGGATTGGTCGGCCTGATGCAGTTTCTGCCGATCTTTCTCCTGTCTCTGCCGGCGGGACAGGCGGCCGATCGGTATAGCCGCAAACGCTTGCTGCTGGCTGCGCAAGGACTGATGGCGCTGGCCTCACTTGGGTTGGCCGCCTTGTCCTTCTGTCAGGGACCCGTTTTCCTGATCTACCTGTGCCTGCTCCTGGCCGGCATCAGCCGGGCGTTCAACGCCCCCGCGCGTTGGTCCCTGGTGCCCCGCGTGGTTCCGCCGCACGTCCTGGCCAGCGCGATCACCTGGAACAGCAGTGGCTGGCAAACGGCCTCCATGGTCGGCCCGGCGCTGGGCGGCGTGGTCCTGGCCCTGATCGGACAAGCCTGGGGAGCCTTCCTGCTGGCCACCCTCTGCTACCTGGCCTGTATCAGTTTGATCGTGTCCATCCAGCCCCAGGCCGGGCCGCGCCGCACGGAAGCGGTCTCGTTCCAATCGCTCCTGGCGGGGATCCATTTCATCGGGCAGACCAAGCTGATCCTGGCCACCATTACCCTGGACCTGTTCGCGGTGCTCCTGGGTGGGGCCACCGCCCTGTTGCCCATCTTCGCAGGCCACATTCTCAACGTCGGGCCGATCGGACTGGGCTGGCTAAACGCGGCTCCCGCCGTGGGCGCCCTGCTGATGGCCCTGGTCCTCGCCCATCGACCGCCGCTGCGCCGCGCGGGTCCGACGCTGCTCTGGGCCGTGGCGGGTTTCGGCGTGGCGACGATCCTCTTCGGACTGTCGCACGACTTTCTCCTTTCCTTCGCCATGCTGGCGCTGACCGGTGCTCTGGATAACATCAGCGTCGTGGTGCGCGGCACCTTGGTGCAGCTGCTGACGCCGGATGCCATGCGCGGTCGGGTCTCCGCCGTCAACGCAGTCTTTATCAGCTCCTCCAATGAATTGGGCGCCTTCGAGTCCGGCATCACAGCCCACTGGTTCGGCCCGGTCGTGTCGGTCGTCGGAGGCGGCATCGGCACCGTGCTAGTGGTGCTCGCGGTCATGCTGAAATGGCCGGAAGTCCTGCGCCTGGGTGCGCTGCACAAGACGCAGCCCGAAGCGATGGTTGGAGGTCCGGCCGCGTCGCCCAGCGGGGAGCCAGCGGCGCCGGGTTTGTAGATCTTGGCGAAACAATTGCAGATCTGCGATGGGCTGCCCAGCAACGATCCGCACTCCGCGTGGAGAAACACTTAACTCCCAAGGTCTGGCTCATCGACGGATAGTTCTTGCCGGTTTGTCACTACTGAGCAGTCTCGGCCGCCGGCTGAATTGCAATCATCAGTTCTAACTTTTGGGTTGCGGGGGTGTTGACGAACGCAACTCGGACTACCGTTGCGGGGTTGGCATCGACCGACAATTCACCTTGCCCCCCGTAGGGTGAGACCGAGTTTGGGGCTCGTTCGTTGCAAAGGGTGGCCACGCGGGCGAGGATCGCCCGAAAGACCGACTTGCGGAGCGGTACCTCCATCAGCTCTTCACAGTCGCAGCCGAAGGAACGCACGCGACAACGGTCGGCTTGCCAGTCGAGTTGCAGACCGTGCTCCCGACAGAGTACCAGCAGGTCATCCACCATCCCGGCAATACCGCGCGGGGGATGCACGAGGACGCGACGGAGTACCTCTGCAACCTGTGAAGTAGTGCTCATGGACATTCCACCGATAGGATGTGCTTCGGTAGCGCTGACCAAGCAGCTCGCAACTCTTCCAAGCCTGCGCCCGCGTCGAATTGGACGATCCCCTGGCTCAGGGGAAAATACACCGCATCAGCAGCCAAGGCGATGATATCGTCCGGAACATCAACCACGAGTATAGCAGCGCCACCCTCGTTCGGGAACCCTGCTGCTTTACAGCAGGCATACTCCTGGGGCGTGCCCAACGTGAAAGGCCCGAATGGAAGGCAGGTCGAGAACCCCTCGGCCCTCGTACCACCGCCGGGTTCCAGGAAATCCGGATCTGGGCCCTGTGCCAGGATCTGCTCGGCACGGTGCCGGGTTGTGCCGTGAAGCAAGATCGCCATCGCCACCTCTCGACTCTACTTCTCTTTAATTGGGAGCGACTCTATAAAGTAGTAACAGTCTAACAAGGTTCAGCGGTAAGTCCTCGCCGGCCGCAGACCTACATAGAAGTAGCGGGTCGACGGCCGAAGGAGATTGCGGTAGGCGGAACGCACGAGCGACACATGATTGAAGAACGAGCCGCCACGCAACACACGGTTTAAGATATCTATAATATCTATTTCGTCCTCTTTATCCTCTGTAGGCTGGCCCCGAGGACCGGCCTGGTAGGGCACGCTGCTCCCCTGACACCACTGCCAGACGCTGCCTTGCATGTCGAACAGGCCGAAGTCGTTCGGCCGCTTTTGCCCCACCGGCCAGGCCCGCCCCCCGCTGTTGGCCGCATACCAGGCGTAGGCCCCCAACAACTCGTCCGCGGCCCCGTAGTAGCGGCTGGTCTGGGTCCCCGCCCGGCAAGCATACTCCCACTCCGCCTCCGTCGGCAACCGGTAGCCCGTCCGGCTCAGGTAATCCCCCGGCAGCTTCAGCGGCGTCTGACCATCCTCGCTCTTCTCGATCACCGCCACCGGCGGGTAGCACATCTCCTCCTCGGGCACCCCTTCCTGCTCGCTCAGCCAGCGGCAGTACTGGGCCGCCTCGTACCATGTCACCATGATGATCGGTCCCTCCGGGTCGGGACTGTACTGCTTGGTGTAGGTGTGCCGCACCTCCGGGTGGGCCTCGAGAAACGCCTGGAACTGCCGGACCGTCACCGGCTTGGTGGCCAAGGCAAAGCTGCGGTCGATACGGCGCCGGTGCAGCGTCTCGTCGTCACGCCGCCATGGCTCGTCTGCCGGCGAACCCATCCGGAAATCGACCGGTCCGGGGAACATGGCCAGAGTCTGTCCCTGACTGTTGACGTACCACCGCCGACCTTCCGGCGGCCGGCCGGTCCGCTCCTGGTCCATCCGCCCGAGGGCCTCCGCCTGACCCCAGTCCAACGGCCGTGCCGCCTCCCCTTCCTTGCCATGCCGCAACAGCCAGTCAATGGCTGCGTGGATCCCAGGATCGGGATCGTCGCGATACCAGCGCACCAGCCACTCCACCAGCGAGCCTCGCTGGTCCGCGGGCAGCTGGTCCGCGGTGAACTCCCCTAACGCCCGGATCAAGGCCTGTCGCGCCCCGACGTCGGTCTCTTCCTCCAGCCGCTTGATCACGCGCACGGGATCAGTGCCCAACGGGCTGAGGCGGTGGATCAGATACGTCCGCCGCCGCGGGTCGGGGCTCTGTTGCAGCAGAGGCCAGACCGGCTCGTCCTGGCCGAGCTGGAGCAGCACCACTGCCGCCTGGGCCTGACGTTTGGCCAGGGCTTCCTTCGCACTCTCAGGAGATTCGGGTGCCAGCGTCTTGGCTAGCTCTTGCCGCATGAGGGCAATGGCCCGCTCCCGGTGCTCTCGCAGCTTGGGCCACAGCACCGCGTACTGCTTGGGCTCGGCGTCCTTGGCCAGCTCGGCGAGCGTCTCTGGCTGGTCGGCAGCGTAATCGGCCAAGAGGTTGGTCGCCAGGGTGCGCTCGCTAAGCTCGTCCTTTTCCCGAAAGACTCGGCCCAGCGACTCCAGCAGCTTGCGGCGCACCGGCCGCAGCGCCTCGGTCCAGCCGCCCAGGTAGATCGGGTTCTGCGCCACCAGCTGGTCGACGACCACCGCGGCCGCTCCCTCCCAGCGGGGGCTGTCCGGGTCGTACAACGCCAGGGCGCAACCGGCCCGGAAACGTCGCTCCGCATGCTCCCGGCCGTCCTCCAGCCGCT
>JBGQLF010000835.1:0-5497 GCA_041499985.1 Gemmataceae bacterium | reverse complement strand
CGCACACCCTCCGACACGCTGTAGTGGACGCGCGTGAAAGGCAATTGCAAGTGGCTCGTGTCGACCGAAGTGACGAAGGTGCAGGGCCAGCCGAGCTGGGTGGACAGGTAGTTGGCGATGTGGCCAAACTGCGCCGGGAAGTTCGGATGGATGAACATGACGTGCATGGCACACAGTCCTCCGTGCCGAGCCGAGAGCACCTCGAGCGCAGAAGGGGAGAGGGATCCAACCACGACGCGGGATAGGCAAAGTAGCATTCCATCCTTGCAACCTCGCGATCTGCTGGGCCATTGTAAGCGATCTCTGGTTCCGAGGCTAGTGAGGGGCCAAATGACGTGTTGTCTAACGTAGCCACAAGCGTCTCGCTTGTGGGCTGCTCCAGCCCACAAGCGAGACGCTTGTGGCTACGATTTGGCAAAAGGTCCCTTGCTCTTGCGCTAGACAGTGTCGAGAGGCGTTCGCAATCAATCCAGTGTAAAAGCGGCAGGAGGGTGGGTCCAGCCCACCCTCCTGCCGCTCAAGCGATCCTCCTGGGGTCCCTGGAAGGTTGCCCTTAGCTGCGCCACATCAAGAGACCACCGTTGAAGCCGGAACCGGTGGCTACGCCGAGGCCCAAGCCGCCGCCCAAGCCGCCGCCCGAGCTGCCGTTGTTGGTACCTGGCCCGAGCAGGCCCGTGCTGCTGCTGGTGCCGGGGCCTGCGGTTCCATCCGACGAGGACTGGCTACCGGTGTCGCCGGAGACGGTGCCCGAACTGCTGCTTCCATCCGACGAGGACTGGCTACCGGTGTTGCCCGAGCTGGAGCTGCTGCCCGAGCTGGAGCTGCTGCCCGAGCTGGAACTGCCGCCGAAGCCGAAGCTTCCGCTCGATCCCAGGCCTCCGAATCCGACCAGCAGGCCCATGTTGAAGCCGGAACCCATGGTTGGGGGCAGGACTGGGGTGGGGGCGGGAGGGGCGCCGGAGTCACCACTCGCGACTGGGGGCGGGGTGATGACGACGGGGGCAGGTTGGGTGACGCTGACGGCGGCGGCGAAGGCCTGGAGGCCATCGTCCCCGATGGGAATCGTGAAGACATCATCCAGATTGCTGGTGACGATATTCAAATCGCCCGCGATGGTGAAGCCGTTGAACACCACGTTGTCCTTGCCGGTTCCCAAGGTCATGTCGATCTCGCTGATCTTGGCAAGCGGGAAATCGGCGAAGGTCACTCCATTGACGGAGGTCGCGGTACCAGACTGCCCAAAGATGCGGATGTTCCCGGGAGTTACCGGATTCAGGGCCAGTACAAAGGAGTTGTCCGCGGTGGGGCTCCCCGTGATCGTCAGGATCCCGGTGGTCGTGTCGAGAGCGGCGTTGACGTTGCCGTTCAACAGGGTGCGTTCCTCCAGGGCCTCCACGATCAAGGAGCGCCGCAGGGGACTAATCCGACTGTGTCGACTTTTCTGCATCATGGCGATGCCTCCTCAAGGTACTAGAGATGGCGAAGGGACCCATTACGGGTCCGCAAAACGTTACGGTTGAGCCACTTTTCTGTTGCCGGTCACATCTTGTTTAGCCGCGAGCTTCGGGCGAGCGTGGGGCCGCGCGCTCGCCCGAGTGCTCAGGGCTAAACAAACTCGCGCGCGGCTAAACGGCACAGCATTTCTGCCCGGCGGTACTAGAAACTGATAAATGCCGCGGCCTGGACGTAAGGGACGACAGGAAAGCACTTCCTGTTACGGGCCACAGCACCGGCATCAGATCCCGGATTCAGGCAAGGAAGACCACACAACCGAGAAGGGGGGGGAAGGGTTGGGCGCCTGAGTCGGAAATCCGCCAAGAACTAACTAAATGGTCGTACATCTCCTTGGGCAGCAGAGTATACGTTCCCGAACCGAGTTAGCTTCTTCCTTACCAGGGACTGATCAGGTTTGGCGCGTTCCGATGCGACAAGACCTTGGCAGCGGGTAGAACCCCACGGCCAATTCGCTTTCGTGAATAATTTGATTGTGCCCAATTTTCCGTCCGTGTCAATCACAATTTCCGAACGTTTCGGAATTCTTCCGGGCCTCCACTGGTTCAACCGTGGGTGGCACGCCCTGAGTCCGCGAAGGGCGTGGGGCTACGGCAGACACGCCCTTCGCGGACTCACAGGGCGTGCCACCCACAAACGGACCTCTTTGAACGATGTCTCCACCAGGACACGGGTGCAGAGCGCTACCGTCAGCGGCACGGCAGCCTTACAGACACGACGCTTCAGGCGTTTCCCATCGCCGTGCAGCGGGTGGCTGCTTGATAGTGAACTGATGTTTAGACAACGAAGCATCCCGGAGCGAATACTCTCTCGGTTGCAGCGGGCCCGTGCTCAGGACATCGGCACGAAAGTGCAAAAGTTGCAGAGCGCGGGAAGTTTTTTTTCTGAAGGTACCGATGCGCTCCTCTTCTGCAAAAACTGGGGGTTTTTCCAGGTACGCCAGCCATCCTCATCCCGGCACGTTTTACGTACGCCAGGCATCCGGATGAACTGTTTCCATTCTAGGCAATACTGGGGGTGGTTTTTATAGATGAAAAATGCTGTGTTTTTCCGCTCTGCTTGCCCCAAGCAGAAGCTCGACGCTGGGCACGCCCGCGCGCCGAGTCACGGCCTGGCTGGGTAGGCAAGCGCCAACGAAGCTACCGCCAACGGACCGCGCCCCTGCCGGGGGCTACGAGGTCTCGGCGCTTCCCCCGAACCCCCAGGGCGAAAACTCTGCCAGGTTCGCCCACAACCCCGAAATTAGTGGAAATCGTGCAAGGCTTCGAGTAACGTCTCCTCCGGATCGGAAGGGTACTCCCTACTCGCGAACGCATGGGGTGACTGCTTCAGAGCATTCTTGTCAAGTGTCCGGAACTGTTCCGCCGTTTGCAACAGGGCCGGGTATCTCCCTTCAAGAGCAGAGGCACCGACGGAAGGATGGATCAACCTCTCCGTCCAGCTTAGGAAGAGCTGTAGACGAATCACTCGCCCACCACGTGCTCGGTTCCACAGACCCTGCGGGTCAAGGCCCAAGACGGGGCCGCGAGCGTTGCCAAGGAGCGAACCGCGTCACGTGGGCAAAAAGTAATCCAGTGAAAATCGCTAGACCCACGGTGGGTTTCGTCGCCCTGTCTCTTCTCTTGCGGAGGCATCGCCATGTTACGGAAAAGTCGAATAGGTCGAATCGCTCCGAACCCGCGCCCCTTGCTTGTGGAAGCCCTGGAGGAGCGCACTCTCTTGACAGGTGTCGTGTTGGCCAGTATCGATGTGCCAACCGGACGGCTTCAGGTCGTCGGGAGTGCCAGCGCGGACAATGCCTTTACGATTGCTCCCTCGCCCCTTGCGGGAATGCTACGCGTTTCCGGGGATGCCGGCACTGCCACGGCCATCAATGGAGTGGGATTCTCCGACTTCCGGCTCTCCTCGATCACCTCCATCAACATGACCTTGGGAACCGGTACGGACAAGGTGACGTTCCAGGGAGTCTTCGGCATCCCGGGCAATGTGAACATCTCGTATAACAATCCTGCGGATACGTTCTCGTTCACCAATTTTACCGCCAACAGCATCAACGTCCTCTTCGCGGGCTCCGCAGCCTTCTTCCCACCAGGCGCCGGCGGCACAGGCACAGGCATAGGCACGGGTACGGGCGGGAGCACGGGTGGGACCACGGGCGGGGGCACGGGCACGAGCGGAACTCACACCACGGGCTCCGGCAACAATACGGGCCTCTTGTTTGACCCGGTCACGTTGACCGGAGTCCGAACCGGTTCGCTCGTCATTGTCACGGGCATGGGGAGCGACTCGGTGACGCTGAGCGCGTCCACGAGCGGTGCGACGACCATCATCACCCCGGGTGCCGGCAATGACTCGATCAGCATCTCCGGGTGCACACTTGGCAACCTGACAGCTACCGCCGGCGATGGCAATAACGTCATCAGCGTGACCGGCACGCCCATGGCCCGAGCTACCATCACCAGTGGCCGAGGCTCGAATACCGTCACGCTGAACAATGACACGTTCTCGAGCAACGCGGCGACGCCGGCCCTCAGTGTGAGCGTGGGCGTAGGCGGCCAGAACAGTCACACGATCGCGCTGTCCAACCTGGTGTTCAGCACGAACGCACCGAATGTCCTGTTTAACGGTTCGATGGCCGTCAGCGTGGGCGATGCCCTGGTGCCCGTCGCGACCACAACGCCACCTATCCTAGCCTCGAAGCTCACCGTGTCGCACGTCTCGGGGGCCAATGATGTGACCGTCACCGCGGGCCAGAACTGGAACCTGATCGACGTCGACAACGTCAGTGCCCGCTCGGTCAACGTCGGAACTACCGCGAACCCCCTCGGCGCCAACACGACCAACCTCACCTTGAACACCCTGACGGTGACCGGCCCGATCAACGTGAACGCCGGGGCCAATACGCAGAATGTCCAACTCGCTGGGATCACCACGTTCGTCAGCGCCATCGATCTCGCACTGGGAAGGTTAGCGGATGTGACCCTGAACTTTGGCAACGGTACGGGGTCCGTGATGCTGAATAGTTTCAGTGTGGGTCGCAATCTCAGCATCGCCAACGGCAATGGCAGCACCATGTTCATGATCACGAACGGTTCGGTCGGGCAGAATCTGTCGCTCACCGCGGGCAATGGCACGAGCACGGTCGTCCTGGACACGGTCAGCGTGCTGAACCAGTTGTTCGTTCAATTGGGCCTGGGCTTCAACGTGTTCGCCGCTCACAACGTGCAGTGCGGCTTTGGCACCGTTGATGGTGGGCCGGGTGGGTCGAACGTTTATTTTAATCAGGGCGGCAACTTTGGCTTCGTCCTGTTGGACTTCTCGGGCTTTGTCATGTGACCCTCGGAGGTCAGGGATCAGGGATCAGGGATCAGGGATCAGTACCGAGTACCCAGTACTGAGTACTCAGTACTGGGTACTCGGTACTCGGTACTGATCTCTCTTCTTTGATCCCCGATCCCTTCCCCCTGATCCCTTCCCCCTGATCCCTTCCCTCCTGATCCCTGATCCCTCCCCCCAGCGCGCTACTCCCCACATCCAACGTCCAGAAGTTAACGGGCCGTGGAAGCAGTGTAAGCATAGGTTAACATAAATATATTTAACCCCGAGAAAATGTTGCTACGGAAACCCGGTTTTTCCAAGGATTTCTGGGGAGAAATCCTTCGTGCCGGGCAGAATTCGGGAATCGGCACATCATTTGCCCCTTAGCTGAAAGATTACGGAACAGGGTGCAAAGAAGGAAACGTTCCCAACACGGAAAATCGCGATTGGTCCAGAGAAGCCCATGCCGGTGAGTTTCCATTTCGGCGCGGGGAGCGGTCCAGGACCGCCCCGGCCGAAACCTTTCTATCACCGTGGACCGGTTCCTGCTGCGCACAGTTGGACGGATGCTCTGGACCTCCTCGACGCCACCAATGGTCTTGTAGCGACATGACACCAAAACGTCGAAGCAATCCCAGGCGGCGAACGTTACAGGTGGAGGCTCTGG
>JBGQLF010000834.1:0-5498 GCA_041499985.1 Gemmataceae bacterium | reverse complement strand
GCGCCTTCAGGATGGCGTCATCCAGTTCCTGCAAGGTCGTTTCCTGGAAGCTGATCAGCTGAAGATAGCCAATACCCAACTCGCGCTCGGCCAGGAAGCGCGGCTCCGAGACGCTGGGCAGCTTCACCAGTTCGCGGGTAAGCCTGACCGTGTGCGGGACCCTGTCTCCCGGGCTAAGCAGTTCCAGCTCGAGAAGACTGTTGGCCTCGCCCTTGAGTAATTCCGCGGCCGTCTCGGCCGGCAAGTTGGTCGTTCGGGTCGTGTCAATCCGCTCCAGGCGATCGCCGGTCTTCAGACCGGCCTTCTCCGCTGGACTGCCGGCGAAAACTTGGGAGATGAGCAGTTTCTGTTCTTCCCGGCTAACCTCGATGCCGACGCCGATCAATTCGCCTTTCCAGGCCAGCGTCTCGTCGCGGAGCTGGCCCGGCGTCAGGTAGACGGTGTATTCGTCCAGGCTATTGCAGGCCCCACACACGAACTCCAGGACCACGACGGCGGGCTTGAGGCCCAGGGCATCCTTGGCGGCCTGGGCGACAGCTTGCACATAAGTTTGTGCGTCGCGCGGCTTGCGAAGGACCTTGTTGGCCCACTGAGCCTGAAGCTGATCTTGGAAAAGGTGGAGTGCCTCGGGGCTCACCGTGGCCAAGTGCAGCTGGCGAAAGGTTTCGTCATTCAGGGCGAAGCGCAGCTCCTCCAGGCCTCCCTTGACCAACACGGTCAGGTCGGTCCGATCCCGTTCGACATAAGACTGCTGGAGCTTGGCCAACACTTCGCCGTAAACATCCAGCGCGTAATACAAAGGCAGGTCGAACAGTTGCCGATAGGTTGCATCCCGATAGCGACGGATTTGCTGAGCGTGCCGCAAGCAGGTTTGGTAACGCTCGCGAACCTCGGGCAGATTGCGGTCTTTGCTGAGAAGCAGCTCGTAGAGCTCGCAGGCCTTGAGCCATTGGCCCCGCGCTTCCTGCTCCTCGGCCTGGCGCCGCAGCTGGGGAAGACTGAACGCCGGCGCCGGATCATTGCCGGCGGCCTGGAGGAACGGCAACAGGCAGACCGTCCACAGGACAGCGACAGGGATGTTCAGCCAATGTCGCACACACTGCCTACATGCCAAGGCACACCTCCGTGGCAGACCGGGTACAATCCCTTGCTCGGTATCGAATTCTTCCTATCCGAGTATAAAAGCCAGCAGGCGTTCCGTCAAACAGACGCTCGCGGCCGGGACAAAGATTTTACCAATTCGTGCGTAGTCACTAGAAAGTAGGGTGAGCACAGCCCACCAAGTCTCCTGCAAGGGCTACGCACTACTCGGTGGGCTGTGCCCAACCTACGGACTACGAACTCAAATGATTGATCCGGTTCGTCAGGAAGTGATCGCCCTCGCCCATACCGTCGTGGTCAAAGTCGGCACCAACGTCCTGACCAGCGCGAACGGCACGCTCGCTCCGGACCGGCTGCAAGCGCTGGCGGACCAGGTCCAGCGCCTGCGCAAGACCGGCCGGAAGGTGGCGCTGGTCAGCTCGGGTGCGATCGGCGCGGGGGTGGGACAGCTTGGCCTGGGACGGCGCCCGACCGATCTGCGGCACTTGCAAGCGTGTGCCGCCGTCGGTCAGGGATTGCTGATGCGGGTCTATCAGGAATTCCTGGCGCCGCACGGCGTGCATACGGCCCAGATCCTCCTCACCGCCGGCGATTTCGATAGCCGGACGCGCTATCTCAATGCCCGCAATACCATCCTCACTCTCTTCGAGTGGAACTGCGTACCGATCATCAACGAGAACGACACCGTCAGCGTCGCCGAGATCCGTTTCGGCGACAACGACCATCTGGCGGCAATGGTGACCAACCTGCTCCAGGCGCCGCTGCTGATTCTGTTGACCGTGGTGGATGGCCTGTATGCCTCGGATCCGGGAAGCAACCCGAACGCCAGCGTGCTGACCACGGTGCCGTGTATCGACGGAGCGATCATGGACATGGCGGGCGGCAGCCGGAGTACGCTCGGCACCGGCGGCATGCGTAGCAAACTGCGCGCGGCCCGGCTGGCGACGGCGGCGGGAGAGTCGGTGATCATGGCCAATGGCACTCGGCCCGGAGTGCTCGACGCCCTTTTCGCCGCGGAGCCGATCGGCACTTTGTTTTTGCCGCACGGCAGCTCGATCCCGGCCTGGAAGCGTTGGCTCGGCTACACGGCCCAGCCCAAAGGACGCCTGGTACTTGACGCGGGGGCCCGGGAGGCGGTCCAGCACAAGGGGCGGAGCCTGCTGCCGATTGGCGTGGTGCAGGTGGTCGGTTCGTTCGGCAAGGGCGCTGTGGTCGCCCTGTGCGACGCCGCCGGCACCGAGTTCGCCCGCGGCTTGACGAACTACTCCGCTGCCGACGCCGGCCGGATCTGCGGGCTGCGCACCGAGCGCATCGGCGAAGTGCTCGGCACGGTGCCGTATGAAGAAATCGTTCACCGCGACAACCTGGTTGTGATCGTATGACTTACGATGAATTCCTGCGGCAAGCGTTCGTGGCGCTGGAGGTAAACGAGGCGTTTACGGAGGCGGTGTTGCGGCTGCGCGACGAGAGCCAGCTCGGCTTCTGTCATCGCGTCGGCGCACGCTGGGCGAAGGCGATGGACGTGCACGGAGCTGAGAACGAGCAGACGCTCGCGGCGGCCGTCCTGTCCCAGGTGGCCCTGTTTCGGCTCAATGCCAAACATCTCGAAGTGCACTTCGCCGATGGCAGCCGCTGGGAAGCGCGGTTCCGGGATGCAAACAAGAAACCGTAAGGACTAGGTTCACCGATGAGTTCGCGCCACACGCATGCCGAATTCCGGCGTGGTGTCGGCCGGGAGGGACGGACCGCGGTCGGCCGAGCGCAAGACTCCCTCCGGATCGTCGAACGAACCACCTCGTATAATACGTCTTTTATCTTTTCTAATCTCCAATAGATCTTCTTGGTCCTCGCTCCGCTGCCCTCGGGCGGGCCAGTCATACGGCAAGGCCCGATCTTGGCACCATTCCTTGACATTGCCATACATATCAAACAAACCGAAATCGTTTGGCTTCAAGAGTCCTCCCGGCTGCACGCCCTCATTGTTGGTCGTCTTCGTGTACCAGCCATACTCTTTGAGCAAGTTGTCTGCCGAACCGTAATACCGGCTTGTCTGGGCCCCCGCCCGGCAGGCATATTCCCACTCCGCCTCTGTCGGCAGCCGGTAGCCGGTCCGGTTCAGGTAGTCGGCCGGCAGCTTCAGCGGCGTCCCCTTCTTCTGGCTCATCTCGATCTCGGCCACAGGCGGGTAACACATCTGGTCTTCGGGCACCCCTTCCTGTTTACTCAGCCAGTTGCAGTAGGCGGCTGCGTCGTACCAGGTCACACCGAGGATGGGCCCGTTGGGATTCGGACTGTATTGACGTTGGTAACCGGGAGTGGGCGCTCGAAAGAGCAAGAACTGTTTGACCGTGACCTCTTTCGTGGCGAGGGCGAAGGAGTAGCCAATCCGCTTGCGGTGCAACGGCTCGTTGGCCGGGTTCCGCCTGGGCTCCTGGGCCGGCGAACCCATCCAGAACTCGACCGGCCCGGGAATGATCACCAGCGTCTGCCCCTGGCCGTTGAGATACCAGCGCCGCTCCGCCCGCGCCTGGCGGAACACGGGGTCTTGCTCGATCTTGGCCAGCTCCGTGTCATGGCCCCAGCGGCGGAGCAGCCACTCCACCGCCCCGTGGATGCCGGGGTCGGGATCGTCGCGGTAGGTCCGCAGCAGTCCCCTTGCCAGCGTCTGGCGCTGGGGCAGTAGCAGCGTGTTCTCCCCGAACTCGCCCAGGCACAGGAGCAGAGCCACGCGGATCGACACGTCAGGCTCTTTCTCCAGCCGCCGCAGCAAGGTTTGCGGATCGGTCCCTAGCGGGCTGAGACGGTGGATGAGAAAAGTCCGCACGCGCGGGTCCGGACTGTGCCGCAAGAGGGGCCAGACCAGATCCTCACGCCCGAGCTGAAGCAAGGCCGCGGCCGCTTGAGCCTGCCGTAACGCCAGGGCATCCTTGGCGGCGTCCGGTACCACCGGAGTGGCATCCGCAACGCCCGAGGTGGGATCAGGCGGCGTCGCCGTCCTTTCGGGGGCGAGGGACTTCCCCAGCTCCTGCGCCAGCAAGCCGATGGCCCGTTCGGCATGCGCCTGCACCTTGGGCCAGAGCTGTGCGTACTGCTTGGCATCTGCTTCTTGGAGCAGCTCCACCAGTACCTCAGGCCGATCGGCAGCATAGTCAACCAGGATGTTCGTGGCCAAGGTGCGCTCGGCGACCTGGTCCTGGGCGCGAAACACCCGACCCAGCGGCGCCAGCAACTTCGGACCCACCGGCCGCAAGATCTCCATCCAGCCTCCCAGATACGCCGCGTTGCGCGTCACCAGCTGGTCCACGACCACGCCAGCCACGGCGGCCCAGCGCGGACTCTCGGGATCGTACGCAGCCAAGGCACACGCTGCCCGGAAGCGTCGCTCGGCAGGCTCGTGTCCATCTTCCAGCCGTTGCCACAGCGGTTCGGTCAGCTGTTGTTGGTAGGGCCTGAGGGCATCCCGCACGACCCAGAGTTCCGGCGGCAGCGCTTCTGGCCGGAGGAGCGCCTCCTGGAGCGGTTCGACTTGGCCCGGATCCACGGGCAGCAGCGCCAGGCGCGCATGCAGCCGTTCCTGTTCGGTCGTAGGCGTCCTCACCAGCCGGTGAAGGGCGTCGTCCGCCCAATAATGGTAGCAGTCCAGCTCTTTAACCAGGTCGGGCACACGCGTAATTTCCGCCGTGGCCAGGGCCCGGACCAGGGCGGCCGCCCGCACGGAGCCGCGGCTCTCCCAACCGGCCCAGCCGAGACCCGCCAGCAGCACGAGAAGCAGGCAGGCACGCACGGCATGATAGCGCGTGGCGTGCTGCATCATCTTCTGTTGCAGGGTGGTCCAGGCGCGGGGGTGCGTACCCAGGCGGATGTTGGCCCATTCCCACCAGGCGGGCAGAAGCCGATTCTCTGGTTTGGCCTGCCACAAGGCGGCGCGCTCCGTCAGCCGCAATTCCGCGCGCCCGCGCCACGTCTCGCGCTGCTTGCGCGTCAGCCATTGGCGCAGTCCCGGCACCAGGTAATCGTGCGTCAGCTGGTAGTACCGAGACAAGGAGACAGAAGATGCCCTGTCTGCCCTGTCTTCCTGTCTTCCTGTCTCCTTGTCTCCTTCGGGCGTCGTCGGTGTCACCAAACGCAACTCGGTATCGAGAATCCGCAGCAGCGACTCGAAGGCCCTGGGTTGCGCGCCATAGCCGGAGACGGCCAGCAGTTCCGTGTAGGAGCGCATCTGTCCCTTGATATCGCTGCCCTGCTCGGGTAGCAGCGCCTGGAGCACAGCGCGCGCCGCTTTCTGATGCAGGCGATACTCGGGCAGCGCCATGGCGGCGCCGAATTTCTCTTCCAGGAACGCGACCAGCACCCCCTCGCCGCCGCCGACCTCCTTGAGGGTTGCGGGGGTCCACGGC
>JBGQLF010000833.1:0-5499 GCA_041499985.1 Gemmataceae bacterium | reverse complement strand
GGCTCGTCGAGGTGAAATTCGTTGTAGAGGTTGTCCTGCTCCAAGTAGGGCAGCAGGAGCACCCTCCAGCTCAAGAGCGGCTTACCTTGCGCGTCAAATCTGGCCACGGCGGGTAATAGCCCGTAAACGGTGTGGTAGTTATGCATCGCTAGCATGATTTGCTCGAGGTTCTTCTTGCATTGCTCGAGATGGGCGGATTTTTTTGATGAAACCGCGGCCCAGGGGATCAGGAGAAGCAAGGCAGCAATACCCAGGGTGGAAAGCAACCATAGGCGACCACGCCCTTGCCAGATGGTCAAGATTCTTAGGGGAGTCGGGTGAGGAGGCTTCGGTTGTCCAGCCTGCTTAGTTGCGGAGTCCGAAGCCACGGGCGTACTCGGTGGAAGTGTAGTGGCGGGGGGATCTCTCGGTGGTGGCGTGCTTGCAGTCCTTGATCGTGGCGATTCCTTTGGCGGTTGGCCTGGTGTTTGGCCAGACAAGAGTTTCCTGTTGGCGAGGAACGTCCCCTGCGGGGCCCGTTTCAAGGGCGCCCGCACCTAGGGCATCTTGCGGGGGAGCTGGCAGCGGGGGGGATGTGGACCCTCGGTCAACTACAGACTTCTCAGTTATAGCTGTGGAGCCTTCGCCTCCGAGGTCTAGATAGAGAGACTCTATCCTGTCAACTACAGACTTCTCAGTTATAGCTGAGGAGCCAAACTCGTTGGGTTGTTTCTTTGGTTCGGCAGCCAGTTCACTTTGCCCATGCTCCTCAAGAGGCGGCTGGTCGACATTGACTTGTGGATAGCGCTCCTCCTGCGTTTTGGTTTCACATAAGCTAGACGCACCGGCGGCCTCCGCGTCACCTCGGCCGCTTCCTTTGGCCACGCTGCCACCTGCGCCGTGTTCGTAGGACGGGAGGAAGGTAACGAAGTACCAATGGGCCACATCGGAAAGCTTCCACAGACAGTCCTGGGCATCTTCCCGCGTGGCGTCCCAATAGTGAGCTGCCCGGTTCCGCGTCAGCTGGAGTCCCCGCATGTGGTCATGGATGCGGCGGGGGATCGGGGTACCGTCCTCCTCCATCTTCTTGGCTGTGGCCGTTAGGAGGTCCTCGAGTTGGCGCCGCTCAGACGGTCCTTTCAGCTTCAGCCGTCGCCACAGGTCACGCAAGATGTGTTCGACAACGACTCCTGTATGGATGCAGGTCGCGGCGGGGGCGCGGTCCCAACTCTCCAGCGACTCGCCCAAGCTCACGCCCAACTGTGCCAGAGCCTTTTCCACTACTAATAATCGTCGCTCAATCTCTCGGAAATCCATGGCGTGACTCTCTTCAGGCGAGATCGAGCGATCTTTCCAGAGCACCGGACCACCTTGACTCGGAAGCCGGAGCCAGCAAACGAGGAACCAGCCGATCTTTCCCTGATAGACACCCTCTGGGGGTATCACTCTTAAGTTCAACAGGTAGAAGTTACCCTCCCCCGATGGACGGCTGCAACTGTTTTCCCTCCGGGAGGCCACCGGGAGTGGCGTGATCTGTTATTCTATTCTGGTTGAATGAGCGGAAAAACGAACAGACACCCGTAGTTTTGTTCGGGCCGACCAGATCATCCGGCCATGCGATCTTGTCCCGACTCGCCAATCTGGCTATCCTGTAGCTAGAATGCGCTACGAGATCATATTGGCTTCGCAGGCCGCTGAAGATCTGCGCGGCCTCAGGACGAACCGGCGTGTCGCAATTCGCGATGCCATCGAGCGCCATTTGCGGCACGAACCTACCATAGTGAGCAAGAGCCGGATCAAGCGGCTCCGTGGTCTATCTCATCCTCAGTACCGCTTGCGGGTTGAGGACGTGCGTGTGTTCTACGACGTGAGGCAAGCAACCGTCGAGGTTCTGGCCATTGTGCCCAAGGCAGATGCTGAAGCGTGGCTTGCCCATGCGGGAGAGCTTGAGACAACCGAGGAGGAGACCGATGAAGAGAGTGGCGCTGTCTGACGTCAAGGACGACCTCTCGAAATACCTGCGCCTGGCGGAGAAGGAAGGAATCATTATCACACGTCACGGCAAACCGGCGGGCGTGCTGATTGGCTTTGCTGACGACGACGATTGGTTCGACTACTGCCTTGAAAATGATCCGCGCTTTCTCAAGCGCGTCGCTGCTGCCAGAGAAAGTTTGCACGCCGGCGAGGGCATCCGATTGGAAGATATCCAGTGAACTGCCCCGGTCTGGGCGATGATCGCTCATGTACCATGAGCGCCGTCGATTGCGGAAGGCTACACCTCCGGGGGACGCCCTGATAAACTTTGATAGAATGGACGGCTAGCTCTTGCAGAAAGCGCGCGGCCTGGCCGTAGGCGGCATGCGGCGAAACCCAGTTCGATGAACGTCCTCATCACCTGATTCCGGAGCGTACGCGATGCATTTCACTGCATTCGGCAAAACCCCTCTTCTGCTGGCCCTGGTCATGCCTTTCACGAGTGCCCCAGCCTGGGCCGGCGACGCAACGGCCAGTTGGAAGAAAGCCGAGGCTGGACAGTATCTGGATGAGCGGGCCAACGCCTGGTTCGCCTTCCCCTCCGCTGGCCGGGGCGAGGCGGAGATGAAGACCGTGTGCGTTTCCTGCCACACCGCCTTCCCCTACGCCCTCGCCAGACCTGTCCTGCGCAAACTGACGGGCGTGGGCCAGCCGACGGCCTACGAACAAAAGCTCCTCGAGTACACGAAAAGGCGGGTTGAGCACTGGGAGGAGCTCGATTCCCCGAAGCTTCGGCTGCTCTACGACTTCAACGAGGCGAAGAAGAAGGAGTCGTGGGGGACCGAGGCGGTCCTGAACGCCTTCCTCTTGGCGTTCGACGACCGCTACCAAGGGCGGCGGGGTCCGAGCGATGTCACCAAGCGGGCGTTCGCTAACCTGTGGCGCGTTCAGGCATCCGACGGCGGCCAGCGAGGGAGCTGGGAGTGGCTCGATTTCAAACTCGAGCCTTGGGAGTCAGGAGGGGCGAGGTACTTCGGGGCGGCGCTGGCAGCGGTCGCCGTGGGGACGGCCCCTGGTTACTACCTCACGGGCTCGGACGCGGAGATCGACACAAAGGTGACACTTCTCCGGGGTTACCTCACAGACCACCGCGCGGCGCAGAACCTGTACAACCGCGCCGCGTTGTTGTGGGCAGCGAGCCGGCTCGACGGCCTGCTGACGCACG
Source organism: Gemmataceae bacterium (assembly GCA_041499985.1). Lineage (GTDB taxonomy): Bacteria > Planctomycetota > Planctomycetia > Gemmatales > Gemmataceae > JBGQLF01. Next base: position 2,321 of record JBGQLF010000833.1, on the reverse strand, counting down.
AGGAACGGCAGACGGTCGTCGGGGAATTGCTCGGGTGCCAAGAGGTCGACGGCGGTTGGCGGTTGGCTTCCGTGGGAAGCTTTGTACGGGTCGACGGCACCTCGCAAGACACGACTTCCGACGGTTATGCCACGGGGTTCGTGCTGCATGTGCTCCAGAGTGCTGGCGTCCCGCGAGACGATCGGAAGATCGCCAAGGGGCTGAACTGGCTGCGGGCGAATCAGCTCCCGACGGGCGAATGGCGCGGGAGTTCGGTGAACAAGAAACGGGACCCGACGACGCACGCCGGTCGCTTGATGACGGACGCGGCGACCGCCTACGCCATCCTGGCGTTGAGCCATTGATCGTGCCTGGAGCAGGTCGGGTGCGAAAGGAGATCAGAGAGCGATCCACTCCTCGCGCGACCTGGTAGTCTGTTTCTCGACCTGTTCCGATGCCTAATTCTTCCAGGAGAAGACCCGGAGCAGATTCGAATAGTCGTCGGTCCAGACACCCACTTCCGGGCTGACCTTCAGCTTGCGCCACGGGGCGGGCACATACTCCAGAAGCGCGAGGTACAGGCTCGCCTGAGCAGCCGCGCTGCCACTCGCATCGGGGATGCCGAACAACAGGGGGAGCGCCTTCTCGCTGGCAGTCCAACCATGCTCCGACTTCCATTGCTTCCAGCGTCCTTCGTGCCGCAGCCGGTCCAGGTTGCTCTCCTGCCGAGCCAGGACCACCCAGAGGGAACCTGCCTTACCGACGATGCCATTATCGTTATTGTACTCGATGAAGCTGGCGAGGTTGATGTCGGGGTCGGCGGCCAGGTTGCCGAGCACGGGTTCGAGGTCCAGGTAGCGGTTGGAGATGTGGAAAGCAATGAGCCCATCGTCGGCCAGGTTGTCGAGGAAAATCTTCATCGCCTCTCGCGTAATCAGGTGGACCGGGATGGCATCCGAGCTGAACGCATCGACGACCAACAAGGCAAACTTTTCGGACGAGCCTTGGCGGAGCCGTTCCTCGAGTTTGAGGCGGGCATCGCCCAGGACCACGTCTACGACGACGCCGCGATCCTTGGCGTCCTGGACAAAAGTGAAATACGCTCCCGGGTCGTAGGCGATACGCTTGACGAGCGGGTCGATCTCGTAATACGTCAGCTTCTGTCCCCGCTGGCCGTAGCTGGCGAGCGTGCCGGTGCCCAGGCCGATCAGGCCCACGTGCCGGCCGGCGAGCTGGTCCTGGTACGCCTCGAACACCTGCCCGATCGGCCCCGTGCGATGGAAGTAGGTCAGCGGTTCGCGCCCCGGGTGCAGCAAGGTGTCCTCTGCTGCCAGCACCAGGCCGGCGGTGCCCCAGGGATCGGACGAAGCCAACGGGAGAGCGGTACCAGCGGCTGCAATGGATCGGTCCCAGCGGAGGCGCTGCTGGCCGTGCAAGGTCGTGCCATGGTCGAGCCGGCGAAAGCTCCTGCCGTCGGAGACGCGAAGGACGCCAAAGAAACTGCGCTGTCTCATCAGGACGTCGCTGTCGAGCAGCTCCGAGAACGAATTGGCCAAGAGCAGCGCCGCGACGCCCAGTCCGAAGCGCATGGGACGCTTGACGAAGAGATAACAGAGCATTGCGGGCAGAGCGAAGATCAAGAGAATGAGGAGCAGAGAGGGATCGATGTCGAGATACTTGGCAAGTTGGGGGGGTACCCAGCTCGGAAGGCTGTCGTGGAGGCGCGTCAGGAGTACGTCGAGCCCGCGATGCACCGCTTTAATGGGTAGGCCGAGATTGAGCCCAACCGACAGTACGCCCAAGGCTACGGGCAGTCCCAAATCCAGCCAGCGCGACCCTCGGGCAGAACGATCTCCTAGCGCGGACACCAGTACCAGAAGCAGGGCAGCCAGCAGGGCAACCAGGAGCCAGATCCCGTCGAGGCCGGCCAGGCTCATGACATCGAGGTCCGGACGACCCAGTGCCGGGACGAGCAGGGCAATGCCGAGGCCCAGGTATAAGCCTATCAGCCCGATACCAAGCATGGGGCTGAACCGGGTCTCCTTCTCCCCTGCCACCGTCGGTGTCAGCATGCAAGCTAGCACCAAAGCTAACGGATATTCGACAATGCCGTGGAAGATTACGGGCGCGCTCAGAGCATTGAACAGGCCGCCGAGCACACCGCCGAACGACATCCACAGGTAAAACTCGGTCAAGTGGCGGATGGACGGCCGATCGCGGGCCAGCTCCCCGTGACAAACCATGGCGGCCACGAACAGCACAGCTAGGTGGACACCGATCTTGCCCCCGATCGGCACCGGGAGTTCGGACAACATCAGAAAGACGAGCAGCAGCACGAGCAG
>JBGQLF010000832.1:0-5502 GCA_041499985.1 Gemmataceae bacterium | reverse complement strand
TCAACTGCGTAATATAGGCCTCCACGGTTTGGCGCAAGCTGGAAACGCCGCTGGGATCCGAGGGCCCCGTGGCCGGGCCGTGGCTCCGCGAGCGGGCTAACAGCGCCAACAGCTGCAACGCCACGCCCACCATCATCCCGGCATAACCGGGCCGGCAGCAAGTCTGCTCAAACAGCAGCCGGCGCACCTCGGCCCGGACCTGAAGGGAAAGCATCTTGTCGCGGGGAAGCCGACCCACCGGCAGGTCGCGACCCAGTGCCGGATCCCACTGCCAAACGTGCGGCTGGATGCGCACACCGTAGAGCGAAAAAGGCTTCTTGCGGTCGTCCTCGATCCGGTGGCGGTGATGGACCGGCACGACCACGACGTCGCCCGCGAAACACGGTACGGGCCGGCCCTCCAACTCGAATACACCCGCGCCGCCGAACACATAGAATACTTCGACCGCCTGGTGCTGCGACACTGTCATGCGAAAATCGGCGGTGTGATGGCTCTCGAAGACGCGGACTCCCCAGGTCGGCATCTCCACCACCGTCGGTTGTCTGGTCGGTTTCGTTCCCATCCCATTCCCCCGGGGCTTCGGCCCCTGCCCCACCTAAGGGTGTATCACATGTCGCTGGCAAGCAAAAGACTTCAGAGCCGAGTTTTCCGTCTCGGTTTTCATCTCCTTACTCTCGGGAGGGTTCTCGACCAGGTTGCCCAATTTGCGAAGACCCATTGCCCGATTTGCCAAGACACACGCTTCCCACGCCTTTACCATTCGGGTCACGTTTCGCTCTCATCACTTCACGCGCTGGAATCGGAGTTCCTTATGATCCTCTCCCCATGTCTGGGCCGAGGCCGCAGGCGTGGCTTCACGCTCATCGAGCTCCTGGTCGTCATTGCCATCATCGCGGTGCTGATCGGCCTGCTCTTGCCGGCGGTGCAGAAGATCCGCGAGGCGGCCAACCGTATGAGCTGCACCAACAACCTCAAACAGCTCGGCCTGGCTGCCCACAACTTCCACGACGTCTATGGCTTCTTCCCGAGAAGCGGCTTCGCCATCAGCCTGACCTCGACGGGCGTCGACCGGGTCGTCAAAGATCCGACTACCGGCGCGCCGAACTACATCTCTCGGGTCCAGAATGGAGCGATTGCCTATCGCGGGTTGGGTATGGCGGACCGGGGGCCGAAGGAGCAGCCGGGTTCGGCCTTTTGGTGCCTGCTGCCCTACCTCGAGCAGGACAACGCTTACCGCGCCAATAATTATTCGGTAGCGGTGAAGACCTTGAATTGCCCAACGCGCGGCCGGCAGCAACCGCAAGCAACCGCTGTTCCCGATCCGAGCTACAACGGAACCAATAGTCCACAAACCGACGTCTGGAATTCCGAGGCCACTCCAACCTCTTTTGCAAGACCGACTACGCGATCAACCGCGCGATCTCCCCGACGGGCACGACCGCGGTGCCCATTGGGATCGCGCAAATCACGGACGGCACCACCAACACCGTCCTGTTCGGCGAGAAGGCGATGGATATCGCGCTCTACAACATAGGCACCTGGTGGTACGACGAGCCGGCCATGTCGGGAAACACCGCCGGCACCAGCCGGGGAGGCACCAACGGCATCCTCTTCCCGGACGTGACCTTGACCGTGCACGACGCCGCGGAGTTCTTCACCCAAGGCGGTGGTGCCTTCGGCTCGCCCCATCCGGGGGTTGTCCAGTTCACCCTCTGTGACGCCTCGGTGCGGGCCATTCCCATCGGCACTCCTGCCGCCGTCATGATTCTGCTCATGAATCCGACGGACGGGATGGTGGTCCAGATCCCCTGAACAGAATGTAGCCGAGCGGGAGGCAGTCATGAAGTCCGTGTATCGCCGGCAGGGTCTGGTTTTCCTGGCATTGTGTGTCGCCACAGGTTGGGGTTGCGGCAAGCCCGGGCTGAAGCTCGTTCCGGTCAGCGGCGTCGTGGTGAACGGCAACAAACCGGTCTCGCGCGTGGCCATTTCCTTCGCCGCCGACATCTCCGGCGGGGGCGAGACTCTCGACGCCTATGGCTCGACCGACGGGGAGGGACGTTTCACCCTTCAAACGGTGACGCAGGGGATGGGTGCGCCGGCGGGGCGCTACAAGGTCGTCATCACAACGGACGGCCCCTCGAGCCGATTGATTCCCGCCAGCATCACTAGCCTCAGCTCTACCACGCTGGTAGTGGACGTCCCCGAAGACGGGGTGCAGGACCTGAAGCTGGATCTCAGCAAGTACAAGTAGTCAGTAGTCCGTAGTCAGTAGTCCATAGCAAAGGCAGGGTTTGGTGTTTGCTACGGACTACTGACCTTCCGACGAGGAGTCACACATGCACACGGGGAATCTATCGCGCCGAGGGTTCTTGCGGCGGTCGCTGGCGGGGCTGGCCGCCGCTGGTCTGCCAGCCTGGTACGCTCGCGAGGTGCTGGCTGCTCAGGAGCAGCAAGTCGCCGCCGCCGGCAAGGCTGTCGCCGCTAGCGACAAGCTGACCATGGGCCTCATCGGCGTCGGCAGTCCAATGAGCCGCTCCCTTCAGATCTACAACCAGGTCAAAGGCTCCAAGCAGATCCAGTTCACGTCGGTGTGTGACGTGGACGCACGCCACCTGGAGCGCGCCACCAGCATGCTCAAGGAGGACGGCTACCCGGTCCGCGCGCACAAGGACTTCCGCCGCCTCCTCGATGACAAGGACCTCAACACCGTCCTCATTGGCACGCCCGACCACTGGCACGCCCTGGTCGCGATCGAGGCGATGCGCAAAGGCAAAGACGTCTACTGCGAGAAGCCGCTCACCCTGACGGTTGAAGAGGCGCTCGCTCTGGTAAAGGTGGCCCAGCAGACCGGACGCGTCTTCCAGACCGGCAGCCAGCAGCGGAGCGAGTTCGGCGGCAAGTTCCGCCTGGTCGCCGAACTGATCCGGGCCGGCCGCATCGGCAAGGTGTCGCGCGTCGAGGTCCACTCCGGCGGCAATCGGACCAGCGGCCCTCTTCCGGAAGTCCCTGTCCCCGAGGGACTCGACTGGGATTTCTGGCTCGGGCCGACTCCCAAGGTCCCTTATCTCTACAAGAATGGTGGCCAGAGCACTCCGCTGACCAACTGCCACTATGAGTTCCGCTGGTGGTATCAGTTCTCCGGCGGCAGACTGACCGACTGGGGCGCGCACATGATCGACATCGCCCAGTGGGCCCTGGGCAAAGACGGCAGCGGCCCGGTCGCCGTCACCGCGACGGGCACTCCGCCGGCCAAGGAGCCGAACGCCTACAGTTGTCACCCGGACTACGAGGTCACGTACACCTACGACGATGGCACCCAGCTGATCGCCCAGGGCAAGGGCCAGGACCAGAGCGACCGCAACATCAAGTTCCTGGGTGAGAACGGCAAGTGGATCTACGTGGACCGCAATAAGATCCTGGCCAACGACAAGAAGCTGATCGAGGAGCCGCTGCCGGTCGGCACGGCGCCCCTCTACCCATCGCGGCCGATCGATCACATGGGCAACTTCGTCGAGTGCGTCAAGAGTCGCCAGAAGCCCCTTTGCGATGTGACCGTCGGCGCCAGTTCGGTGATCGTCTGCCATATCGGCGTGATCGCCTTGCGGACGGGCAAGCGCCTCGCCTGGGACCCGGTGAAGCATCGCTTCGACGACGCCGAGGCGAATAAGTTGTTGAGCCGGCCGATGCGGGCCCCGTGGAAGCTGGAAGTCTAGCCCGACGCGCCCGATGCGACCTGAGCCCGACGCGCCAGCGCGGGACGAGCGAACCCCTCGCGGGCGCGTCGGGCTCAGGTCGCAGACGATGGTTTACGAAAGCTACGCGCAAAATCATGGGGTGCTAGCGCCCCGGCGCCCTTGGATTTCCCCAGGTGGGACGAACCGTTGCGCGCACCGCGCAACGGTGGTGAAAATAATAAGCTCTTACTCCAAAACGAGTTGCGTGCACGGAGGCCCGATCATTGCGCGCGTTGCGCACAAGAGGCTATTTTCCGCTTGCCGGCCCTCGGCGCGCAACGATCCGCATTTCGTCTGAAGAAGCGCTACTCTCTCGATGTCGAGTTGGCCAACGCGAACCGTACGGAGGTTGTAGCCATCGGATCGCCGGAAGCGAGGCCAACCGGGAGGGGAATGCTTGCGAAAGGCGGAGTGCGGAGGGCGGCTTGACCGGAGAACGGCAACGGATTCCTGCGGCGGATCGGCTCTTCGCTGCCAGGGTTACGGAGATGCATTGCTGCGTTGCCGCCTGGGGGTCTTGTCAACGAAATCGGGGGCCTTGCAACGCAATGCATGTAGCCCTTGTTTTGATCTCCTCCGGTCTCCGTCAGCAGGCCGTTTTTTCCGACGATGTTCTCGTCATGGAACCTGACGCTATCCGAGGCAGCGCCGCAGCACGTGGCGCTCGGGGACGAGAGACCAATCCCGCCACTTAGGGCAAGGGTGATAAATCACGATGTCACTTTTTCAGTGGATGCTCTTCGTCTGAGGCCTGCACGAGCCCGGCCTCGGCTGTCGTGGTTACGTCAATGCGGTCTTCCCGTACGGGAACCCCATGACCGGACACCACCCGGCATTTCCACAAACCAGAAAAGCTTGCAAGTTGGTATCAATGGATGGGGTAGCTTGGTACAATGAAGAAGTTCTCCAGTGCTAGGGTTGATAGGCGTCCCAGGTCACACGGTGGGTGTATTGGGCTCACCCGGGGAGATCATCACCTGTGGTCGAAGTGGGAAGCAAAACGCTATGCCGCCGCTTTTCAGCACGCCGAAAGACCTGGTTAGGGCTCTGCATGACCGGAGCGGCGCGGCCCGCAAGCGCTTGCGCGAGGTGCTCTACCTTGCCATCGATCAGGTCGTGGCCCAATTCATCGAGCAGCACGGCCTCCCCTATGATCGCGACCTTTTGGGACGTCACGCGATCCACTCGGTGGAGACTTACCTCCGCACTCGGAAGCAGGAGGAATTCGAGGGCATGGGCTGGCTGACCTTTCGAGCCGTGGCTCTCGTCCAGGTGGCCAAGATGGTATTTCCTCCGACTGGTAGCAACCAATCGGGAAAGACTTCGGAGCCAGACCCTTTGCCGGAGTGCTCGGCATACCAGAGCCAAACCTTGTTCCTGCCTTACGAGAAGATCGGTGATTGCTGGGTCGGTGGGGATTGGTTTGGCGGGGCGCGGGCAAGTGACGGATCCCTTTGGGTGATCGTTGCCGATGTCACCGGGCACGGGTATTGCGCGTACCTGCTGGCCAGCAGCCTTCCCGCTGTCTGGCGGGTATGCTGGGACGATCTCCCATCCGACTGCTGTCAACCGATCGCTCTACTCCAAGCGATGCATAACCTTCTGGCTGACTGTTTGCCGGAAGGGGGGCCTGGTTCATTCCCAGGTAACAATTCCAGGGCGGCTGACGGCTCCGGTTGAGGTTTTCTGAATTGTCTGTTTCCCCCAAACTGGTGGTTCTTACTTCGCCAGTCTTTCATGGAGGAAACAGACGTGTGCCATTCTATTC
>JBGQLF010000831.1:0-5506 GCA_041499985.1 Gemmataceae bacterium | reverse complement strand
GCGCCGTAGGTAAGACCGCATACAGGCGATGCAGTAAGCGGTTCCCGCAAGGCGAATCCCCTTATCGCCGACCAGGTGCGGCACGTGATCAGGCTCCAGCGCGCCGTTGAAGCCGACGGTGCGCAGATCGCGCATCACGCGGTACATGTCCAGGTAGCCGTCATCGGGAAACGTCTCGACGAAGTGAGGCAACGGCGCGCTCACGTTGCGGAAATGCACATCGACGATCTTGCCGCGGCGGCCGAAGTCGCGGATCATCTCGAAGACATCCTTGCCCATCCGGTCGCCGCCCTCCGCCCACGTACCCACGCAGAAGGTCAACCCCCAGTGCTGACTGACGCCCGCGAGTTGCTCGGCGCGGCGATAGCCGTCGTAGTGCGTGAAGATCTTGGCGACGCCGTTCATCTTGGCCACCGGCGGATCGTCGGGATGCAGTCCCAGCCGGACGTTGGCCTTCTCGGCCACCGGCAGCACGGCTCGGAAGAAATGCGTATAGTGCTCCCAGATCTCCTCGGCCGAGTACTCCCGGTCGAAACGCTGCTTCTCCACCTTGGAGCGAAAATCTTCTAACTTGAACTCGCGCGCCAGGTAGCCGCGCCGCTCCACCTGGGCGGTAGTGTAGGTGTTGCCCGGATGGAAGTCGTAATTGGCAACCGGAATACTCAACTGGCCCAGGCTGCGTAGGAAAGTCTGATACTGCGCAATATCGGCCTCGCGCCCTTTCTGGCCCAGCTGGATCTTGAGCGAGCGGTAGGCCGGGTGCATCGCCGAATAGATCTCGATGCCGAAGCGGGCGAAGCGCTGCTGCACACGGCGAAGGGCGTCGAGCTCCGCCTCCTCAGGCCGCAGTTCGACCCGCGCCCAGCGCAGACCGATCTGCTTGAGGAAGAGCAGATCATCGTCGCTGATGCCGGACGACACGCGATGGGCAAGCTTGATGTTCTTCGCGTCGTGCTCATCGAGAAGCGGCTGGCGGGACTGGGCGGCTGATTTCACTTCCAGCGCGTTGCCGTCTCGTGAATAGCCAGAATACAGCAAGGCTCCGGCCGCACCCGCCGCCAAGGAGGCTTGGAGGAAACGCCTCCTACCGACACCGCCGCGCTCTGGCGACACCAGTTCAGCATCATGGTTCATGGGATAACCCTCAACGCGGTGAGTGGTGGACGGCCGAGCCGCAGTCGCTGCCCTTCACCACTCACCACTCTACCATTCACCCCCATCAATACTCCCGTTTCGTCTTAATACCCGGCTGTGGTACGGGGTATTTGCCATCGGCATCCGCTAAGAGCGGCGCGGCAGAATCCATCGTCAACTTATCGACATCCGGAGCCAGGTCATGCTCATGGTTGAGCATGGCCTCCCGCGTGATCACCCGGCCGGTGTGGGCGGCCATCCGGCCCATGGCCGTGATCAGGCTGGCCTCGGCACCGCGTCGCGTCTCATTGTAGGGCTTGTCCTGACGGATGGCGTCGAGCAGGTGGTCCCACTCCAGCTGGTAGGGATCCGGTTCCTCAGGCGGGAACCGCCAGACGAGATCTTCAGTTCGAATCTTGTGCCCCTTGTAGATGCGGCACTTCGCCGGAGTGTGCGCCGAGGTTGAGATGACCGCCGAGCCCTGGGTTCCGTGGGCGTAGCTGGCGAATTCCTGATGGCAACCGGAAATGTTCCGACCCTCGAGGAAGAACTTGGTGCCGTCCGCGAAGGTGTACTCGATGGAATAGGTGTCGAAGTTCTGGTCGATATTCCTGCCACGATAATGGCGGCCGCCGGAACCCTGAGCCTGGACCGGCCAGGCGTCCTTCATCCAGCAGCATTCGTCGATATTGTGGATCAAGAAATCGCTGTAGCACCCGCCGCTGGCCCAGAGGAACGAGTGGAACTGTTTCACCTGATAAAGCAGCTCGCTGATGCCGTCCGGCTTCGGTGGCGAGGAGAAGGAGCCAACCGGGCCGTGCATACGGTAAGCCCGCAGCAGAGTCAGCTCGCCGATCTGGCCCGATTTGATGCGGTCGTAGAGTTCCTGCCGAGCCGCGCAGTGCCGGCACATGAGGCCGACGCCCACTTTATGGTTGCGTTTCTCGGACTCCTCGGCCAGCTTCAGGAGCTTGCGCGTGCTCGGGCCGTCCACTGTGACTGGCTTTTCCATGAAAACATGGATCCCCTTCTCGAGGGCATAGCCAAAGTGGACCCAGCGAAAGGCCGGCGGCGTGGCCAGGATCACCACGTCACCTGCCCGCAAACAGTCGATGGCCTTTTTATAGGCGTCGAAGCCGATGAACCGGCGATCTTCGGGGACCTCGACTTGCCCGGCGAACGCCTGCTGGAGGTTCTTGTGGCTGGAGCTGAGCTTTTGGGAAAAGACGTCGGCCATGGCGACGAGCTTGGTCGGGCCACTCTTGGTAGCGAGGGCGTTACCCGCGGCGCCGGTGCCGCGGCCGCCGCAGCCGACAAGGGCCACTTGAATCGTGTTGCTCTCTCCGGCGTGGACGTGAGGCAGCGCCATCCCCGTCAAGGCCGAGGCGACGGCGACCTGGCCGGACTTCTTCATCAGCTCGCGGCGCGTCAGGCCGCTGGTGGTAGTGTCGCTCACAAGGATTCTCCTCATGGGATTGGTGAGTACCTGGTGCACGAGGTCGTTCCCCTCAGTTTCCTGCATTTGCGGCGAAAATCAATCGGGAAGGGCGAAACTTTCTGCCCGGCTGGCGTTTCCGGGTGGCACGCTCTGAGTCTTCGAAGGGCGTGGCTGCTGCAATCCACGCCCTTCGAAGACTCAGAGCGTGCCACCCAAGGCAGCTTTCCCCTTGCAATGCCAGCCTGCCTGCGCGACAATCCAGCCAGCCTCCGTGTACGCGACGACCCGCCGGCGCCAACCCTACCACACTGCACGCGAAAGTCTCAACATGACGCGAATACCTGTGCTGGCCTTGGCCCTTCTCACGGCGTTGCCGCTGTCTGGTGCTGCTGCGGACAAGGCCATCCCGGACGGCCCGTTGACATACGAAAAACAGATTCGGCCCCTCTTCAAGGCCCATTGCTTTGACTGTCACGGCGAAGGGGAAAAACTGCGCGGTGGGCTGGACCTACGCTTGCGCCGGCTGATCGTCGAAGGAGGCGATTCCGGACCCGTCGTGGTGCCGGGCCAGCGCGACGACAGCCTGCTCTATGAACGCATCCGCCTGGGAGAGATGCCGCCGACCAAGAAGAAACTGACGCCGGACGAGGTTGCGTTAATCGGCCGTTGGATCACCGATGGAGCCCCCACGACCGGCCCGGAACTCAAGGAGATCCGCGCTGGCCTTCAGATCACACCGGATGAGCGCCGCTTCTGGTCGTTCCAACCGATTCGCCGTCCCGAGGTTCCCCAGGTTGGGCGAGGGGAACGGGTGCGCACACCCATCGATGGGTTCCTGCTTGCTCGACTTCAGGAAAAACACCTGAGCTTTGCGCCGGACGCCGGCAAGCGAACCCTGCTGCGCCGTGCCTCCTTCGACCTCCTCGGCCTGCCACCGACGCCGGACGACCTGGATCGTTTCCTGGCCGACACGGCGCCGGATGCCTATGAGCGTTTGCTGGATCGCTTACTGGCCTCGCCGCACTACGGCGAGCGCTGGGGCCGCCACTGGCTCGATGTCGCCGGCTATGCCGATAGCGACGGCTACACCAACGAGGACCGAGTTCGGCCGTACGCCTACAAGTATCGCGATTATGTCATTCGGTCCTTCAACGCGGACAAACCGTTCGATCAGTTTGTCGTCGAGCAGCTGGCCGGCGACGAGCTCGTGCCGATGCCTCGCCAGAACCTCGGTCCCGATGACGTGGACAAGCTGGTGGCGACCGGATTCCTGCGCATGGCGCCCGACGGCACCGGCTCGGCTGGCGTTGATCGGGACGCGGCCCGCAACCAGGTGGTCGCCGAAACGATCAAGATTGTCTCCAGCGCGCTCCTGGGCCTCACAGTCGGCTGCGCCCAGTGCCATAACCACCGCTATGACCCGATTCCACAGACCGACTATTACAGGTTGCGGGCACTCCTCGAGCCCGCCTACGACTGGAAGCGCTGGCGGACCCCGCAGCAGCGTCTCGTGTCTCTCTACACCGAAAGCGATCGCCAGAGGGCCTTGCAGATCGAAGCGGAGGCCGCCAAGATCGATGCCCAGCGGCTCCAGAAACAACAAGCATACATCGACCGGACGCTTGCGGCGGAGTTGCAAAAACTCCCGGAGCCACTACGCGAGCCCGCCCGCAGCGCCCGCAAAACGCCTTCGGCCCAGCGAACGCCGGAGCAGGCCCGCTTGCTCCGCGAACATCCCAGCGTGAATGTAACGGCCGGATCGCTGTATCTTTATGACCAGAAAGCAGCGGACGATTTGAAGAAGTACGCCGACCAGGCGGCCGCCGTGCGGGCCACCAAGCCGCTGGAGGATTTCATCCAGGCGTTGACCGAGATTCCACGGCAGGTGCCAACCACGTACCTGTTCCACCGCGGCGACCACGCCCAGCCGAAGCAGGCACTGGGTCCGGGCGGGTTAACGATCTTCGAAGAGACCGTCCCATTCCCCTCACCGCAGCGCAGCCCGCCGTTACCGTCCACGGGGCGGCGCCTCGCGCTGGCGCAGTGGCTGATCGACACCCGGCAACCGCTCACCGCACGGGTACTGGTCAATCGTGTCTGGATGCATCACTTTGGACGAGGTCTCGTCGGTACGCCTGCCGATTTTGGGATTCTGGGCGAGCGGCCGACACATCCAGAGCTGCTCGATTGGCTCGCCAGCGAGTTCCGGGACAGCGGCTGGCGGCTGAAGCGCTTGCACAAGCTGATTATGACCTCGACGGCGTATCGCCAGGCGTCGCGCCGGGAGGCGAGCGGGGAGGCGCTCGATCCAGAGAACCACCTGCTCTGGCGGATGCCTGTGCGCCGGCTCGAGGCCGAGGCGATTCGCGATGCTATCCTGGCGGTCAGCGGCAAACTCACCGACAAGAGGTTCGGCCCCCCTGTGCCCGTGAAGGAGAACGAAGTCGGTCAGATCGTTGTCGGCATCGAGAACAAGGACGGCGCAGGCCGTTTCATCCCCGAGATCCCACTGCCGTCCGGTGAAGAGTTCCGTCGCAGCATCTTCGTGCAGGTGCGCCGCAGCCAGCCCTTGGCGGTGCTCGATACCTTCGACGGGGCTGGGCTGGAGCCGAATTGCGAGTCCCGCACCGCGTCGACGGTTGCCCCCCAAGCCCTGATGCTAATGAATAGCCAGTTCATCGCCGCTCAGGCGGTCTCTTTCGCCGAACGGCTGAGTCAGGAAGCGGGCCACGATCCGCGGGCGCAGATCACCCACGCCTGGCGCCTGGCGTTTGCTGTCGAGCCGGGCGAACAGGCGATCCAGGAAGCCCTGGCGTTTCTGGCAGAACAGCGCGACCATTTCCGCGCGAACCCGCCGGTTGAAGTTGTTCTCCCCCGAGGCAAGAAGCCAGTCGTTCCGCCGGACCCCGCGCTCCAGGCGTTGGCCAGCTTGTG
>JBGQLF010000830.1:0-5507 GCA_041499985.1 Gemmataceae bacterium | reverse complement strand
CGCGGCAAGCCAATGCTGCCGCCGACAAAGGACTTGAAAGCGCCCTTGCCGACCGAGCCGCACGTGGAGAATTTCCTGAGCTGTTTGCGCACGCGCCACCAGCCCAACGCTCCCGTTGAGGTTGGCCATCACGCGGTCACCGGTCCGCACCTGGCTAACGTGGCCCTACGCCGTGGCTGTCGGGCAATGCTCGGCGCGGATGGCAAGGTATCGGCCGGCTAGAGGATCTCGGATTTTGCATTTGCTAAACTAGAAGGAGTGTGCCGTCTAGTGTGAGGACAAACGACGTGTTGTTGAACGTAGCCACAAGCGTCCTCGCTTGTGAGCTGTTTCAGCCCACAAGCGAGGACGCTTGTGGCTACGATTAGACAATAGGTCCCTGGATCCGGCACTAGCATGGCAGGTTCGCCTTCTCGGAACAAGGGGTTCAACCCATGCGAGCTTGGCAGCAGTGGCGGAGCATCAGGTCTCGATGGCCCGGCGTCCTCGGGACGGCGTTGGCCATTCTCTGGGTGGGAGTCGCCTCGGCCGACCGCTTCCCGTCGGATCCGGTGGAAGCCTTACGGCAGATGCTCAAGGCCCCGGCGCGCAACCCGGCCGCGCGAGCCGAGGCCCTGGCAAAGGGGATTAAGGAGCTGCGCAACCTCGGCGATCTGCGCCGCGCCCTTCTCCTCCAAGAGTGGCGCGACGAAGAGGAGTTGGACGAGGCGCTCCGCAAGGTGGATGCGACCAACCGCAGTCAGGTAGCCAAAAGGTTTGAGGAGGAGGTCAAGGACGTGCTGGCGCACGGCACCGTGACCGGCAAACTGGCGATCGCGCAAATGCTCGGCGATCAAGTGCTGGGCGAAATCAGCCAGAGCGCCGCACGCAGTTCGCGCATTCGGAGCAATGTCAGTCTCTTCTTCGGACCGTCGATGGCTGAACTGACCAAGTCGGAAGATCCGCCCGTCCGCCGGGCCGCCGCCCGAGCCCTGGGCAAGATGAATGCCAAGCCCGAAATTGCCGTGCCCGCCCTGGGAGACCTGTTGGCTTCCGCGGACCCGGCCGACCGTATGACCGCGCTCGAGGGCTTGCTGAACTTGGTGACCGCCTCCCAGACGATTTCCCGCGAGCCGAGCGAGATTGTCAGCACAGGCCAGGCGGTCGCTCCGGTCGCGGCCCGCGCGCTGGGGGACGCCAATCTCGAAGTGCGACGCCGCGCGGCCGAAACCCTGTACCAGGTGGCCTCGGCCTTGGCCAAGCAGGTGTCGGAACCGCGCCAGCGTGATGAATCTATCGATGTCGAGGAAAATCGCAAGAAGGTCCGGGATGACCGAACCCAATTGCAGCCCTTGATCACAGCCATTCAGGAGCAGGCTCCCGCCTTGGCTCGCGCCCTGGGTGATCCGGATCCTACGGTCCGTCTGTGGGCCAGCCAGGCGTTGGAAGAGATCGGCAACACGCGCCAACGGTTCCAGCAGCTCCTCGAGAGCTTACCCTCCAGTGCCTCCAGCCGCCTCCCTGATCAGCCGATCTCGAGCATCGCCCTGGTGGCGGTGACGGCAGTCCAGGCCGGAGCACCGGAGGATCCCTTGCTGCAAGCGCTGCGGCAGACGTTGCCGGCGTTGCGACGAGCCTTGACCGACCCCGATGTCCGCGTGCAGCTGACTGTCCTGGATGTACTAGAAACCCTCGGTCCGGATGCTAAGCCGGCGGGTACGGAGCTGGTCCAGTCGTTGTCGAGCCCGAACCGGTTTGTGCGCTGGGCCGCAACTCGTACCCTGGGCAAGGCCGGTCCCGTGGAAGTGGCCGCGGCGGTTCCGGAATTGAGCCGCCTCCTGTTTGACGCCGATCTGGATTTATGCTTGGCCGCAGCCACGGCCCTGGAACGCTTCGGTCCCGCCGCTCAGGAAGCAGTGCCGGCCTTGGTGCGGGCCGTGAGTGCTACGGATGCCGAGATGCGCCTGGCCGCGATTCGCGCCCTAGAAGGCATCGGCACCGACGCCCAGCCGGCGATTCCGGCGCTGGCCGCCGCTCTTGCCGATCCGGATCTGCGCGTCCGCCGCAGCGCTGCCGAAGTGCTGGGCAAGTTCGGTCCGCTGGCCCGCAGCGCCGAGCCGGCCCTCCGCCACACCCTCAATGATAGCAATGCTGAAGTGCGCCAGGCCGCCAGCGATGCTTTGCTGGGTATCATGCGTGGTCAGTAGTCAGTAGTCAGTAGCAAAGAAAAACGAAGGGCGGGCAATGGGATGCAATGCTTTCCTATCGCCCGCCCGCCGGGTTTTGATACTGACTACTGACTACTAACTGACAGGCAATTCCACTTTGGCCCAGAACAGTCGCTGATGGTCGCCGCGCTGATAGAAGTCCTCCAGCAAGGTGCTGAGATTGGGCGCCACCTTGCGGTTGGCATGGGGGATCCGCTGGTTCACGTGGATCGTCACCGGCTTGTCGAAGTCGATCATACCGGGGCCTAGCCAGACCGTCACATTCCTGAAGCCGCGCACGTGTACGCTGATCTGGTTGCGCTCCGCGATGCGCGCTTGTAGATACGCCGCAGTGAGGCCCGATTTCCACTTTGGGCCTTCGTTGTTGTGCCGTTCCGAGAGATCTGTGCCGCTGAGCCAGTAGAAGCGATTGTCGCCGGTCCGCATGCTCGAGAATTCTTCGCCCGATGCTCCACCGCTGCCCCAGCGGCCCAGTTCCGGAAAAGCGACGGCTCGTTTCTTGCGACTCATCCAATCGAAGATGAAGGGCAGCTCGGCCGCGAACCATTCCTGTCCGCGACCTTTGTACTCGACGAATAGCGAGGGATAACCCCGAGGCACCCAGTTGCGGAACTGGGAGCGGATCTCCTTGGCATTGTCACTATCGCGGTCGCCGTCGACGACGTAGAACGGCAGATATTGGCCATTGCGCCAATAGTCCTTGGCAAACCGGTAAGGCCGTGCCGCCATCGGCACGACGCCGGCGAACAGATCCGGGTGGGACAGACCCACATCATAGGCCATGTTGCCGCCTTCGCCCGAGCCCGCCAGGAAGACGCGATCGGAATCGATCCGAAAACGCCGCCGTAGGTCCCGCAGCACATCCACCACGGCCGCATGTTCCTCGGTCGTGTAACCATAGGTGCCGCTCAGGCCTTTGTCCCATTCCGGCGCCACCAAGAGGTAGCCGTGCTGGGCCGCCAACGGACTCCAGCGCCGTAGAACCGTCTGCGATGTGACATTGCCCTCATGCAGCACGAAGAGCACGGGATAGGAGCGACCGGGGTGGTATTCCGGCGGTAGCAGGACCAAGTAGTTCGCTCCCTTCCGAATGCTGCCCGGGACATTAGCCTGGAACGCCAGGTAATCCGGCCGCAATGGCCAGTGACCAGTGAGCACCGGCCAGTAGAGAGTGGCCAGGGGCCAGTGGGGCGCCGGCACCGGCCAGGGACCGAGCAGAGCGGACACCAGGTTAAAGGGCTCCGGCGGCGGGAGAAAGCGGATCAATTGCGCTAGCTCATCAAAGGCTAACGCCTCTCCCTTTTGTTGATAGGCATAGAGCATGCCTTTCCGAGCCACTTCGTCGCGCGTCTTCTGGTAGTCGAGCACGAATTGCCGGGTCTGCCAGAGGCGGCGGGCGGTTTCGACCTTGTCCTCGGCGGAACCGCTGCCCAGCAGCCAGCCGGAGATGGCCAGTGCCAACAGATGGTCCGGGCGTTCGGCCGGCTGCTGGGCCAGCCGCAGGAAAGCCTCGAGGCGCGGCAACGTATCGGGATGGAGGTCCCACAGGATGGCGGCGACGGCTTCCGTGAGCCAGGGGCGCTGGTCCGTCCGCGGTAGGCGGGCCAGCGAGCTGCGCAGGAGATTGCGAGCCCGTGTCAGGTCCTCATCGGTCTTTTCATAGAGGGTCTTCAACGTCCGAACGCGCGCGACCAGCTTTTCATCCAGCCCCTCCTCGGTCAGGGTTGGTCCCGCGGAGCGTCCCGAAGCGACGAGGCGGTTGAAAGCCCACTGGTTCCGGCCGGCCTTGTGGGCCTGCTCGATCTCGTCGAGGAGTCGCAAAGTCCGTAATTTGTTGAGATTGGCACGGCTGGTGTCGACTTGTTCCTTCTGGTCGGGAAAGTCCTTTTGGATCTCCTGGAGTTCTTTCTCCGCTTCGTCATACCAGCCGGCCTGGACGAAGAAGCGATAGATCCGCAAGCGTTTGGGGGCATCCTCCCGGTTGCCGGCAAGCTTGAGATCGGGATGCTGGATGAGGAGGGACCGGACGGCTGCCGGATCGAATTCGCGGGTCAGGAAATAGGAGTACCAAGTATAGCGTGTAGCCTGCACCTTGGCGAGGTACGGCGTCAGCACGGTCATGCGTTGGGTGATGTCGATACGGCCCTGGGGACCTTCTGCCTTGAAGTGGCGTTCCCATTTGGCGTCCCAGGGGGTGATCCCCAGCAACCGTTCGAGGTTAGGTACGGGGTAGCGCTCCACCTGGGTGAAGGGGCGGGCAAGGCGAATGGTGTCCGCTTCACGGCTTGGGTTGGAATCCGTGACATCTTCTACCTGGCGCCGGCTGAAGATGATGCGGCGCGCCTCATCATCGAGCAAGAAGAAGCCGTCCAATTTGGCCGAATCGACCACCTGGCCACTCGCCGGATCCACAAAGGTCTGCACTTCGCGTTTCACTTTGCCTTGCAGGGCAAAGCCATCTTTGAGTAGGACCACATCCGCCTGGGCCCCACTCAGAGTGATTGCTAGAACACAGACCAAGGCAATGAGCAGGCAGGCCGAACGCAAACAAACGTGCATCCACATCGGTAGCGCTCCCTCTTAACAAGGGGGCGGGGAAGAGGGCTTGGAGTACAGAGTCCTCAGTACTGAGTACTCTGTACTCGGTTCTGCGAACTCGCTTCTCTGAGTCCTAATTCCCGATCCCCGACCCACGACCCCCCAACCCCACATCCCCGATCCATTGTCGCACCCTGGCCCGGCCAGTCAAGTTAGTGTTGAACGATACCGCGGGAAGCTGGACAATGGGAGAGTCGTTTCGCGGCCGAGGACCGCTAGCCGTTAGCTGATAGCCATTATGCCGATACGTTTTCGTTGCGCCTATTGTAACCAGCTGTTAGGAATCGCCCGGCGGAAGGCAGGGACGGTGGTCCGGTGTCCAACCTGCGCCGGCCAAATCCTCGTGCCCAAGCTCGAAGCCGAGGCGGCGGCCAAGCCTCCGGCTCCGGCTGGCGAACTGGTCTTCGAACGCCAGGACTTCGACGAGCTGCTCAATCCCGCTTCGGGCGAGCGCGAAGTGGCGGGGGACCAGCCGGTGGTGCTGCCCGCGGAGGAGACTCCGGCCGCGGCGCCTCCGGTGGCGGAAGCGCCACCCGGTGCCTGGGGAACGCATGCCGAGCCGGCGTTCGATGTGGAACGGGTGCCGATTGCGCCCGTCGCTCGGGGAACAGCCGCCGCGCCCGGTCCGAGGGGCATTGTGCTTTCGCCGGCCAAGGCGACGTTGCTTACCGTGGGGCTGCTCGTGGCCCTGGCGTTGGCCTT
>JBGQLF010000829.1:0-5508 GCA_041499985.1 Gemmataceae bacterium | reverse complement strand
TAAAAGATCAAAAGGACGAATCCGAGGGGCCAAAGGAAATCTTCGAGAGGCCAAAGGGGGAGTGTCGGCTAATTCTCGGACGGACTCCTAGCAGCGCCCCATCCGCTGTGCGTTGCGCGAGTGCCTCGCCCGCCACCAATTCCTACCGACCAGCCGACAGTGCCATCGGCACGGCCCGCCACGTCTCTCCTGGGGCTGTCGCAATCCGTCCTAACTGTTCTTGCCCTATCTCGTTTTCGCTTCGAGCCGATGCCTTGACACGACCCCATCGAGCGACGTAATTTGTACAAATGTTTAGCCCAACAGCTGCCTCTATAGGAATTGGCCAACAACATGAAACCAACCACCAAGAAGCTACGGCCTTACCAAGTGAGACTCGTCACCGATGTCTGTCGAACCGCCGCCGATGTCCTGGTCGAACAGCCCACTGGTTCGGGCAAAACCGTACAAATCGTTACGCTGGTGGCCATGGAGTTGGGACGACGGTTTAGCCATGCGGTGATCTCGGCGCCCCAGGAGCAGATCGAGCAGGGTTTCGTCAAGCGGGATTACCAGGTCATCGCCTTCCCAGATTCGCTGGGCGTGGCGGTTCCCTCGATCCAGGTGCCCAAAGCATTGATAAACGGGGCGCGGGAGAGCAAGCTCGGGTCGGTCAAGCGAGTGATCCACTACCTCCGCCAGCCAGGCCCTCTCGACCACGCCTTTGCCTGTACCCACGCAGCTCTGAACCGCCTCACGCCCGAGGATCTGCCCGAGGACCTCACAGGCAAGGCCCTCTTCATCGACGAGGCCCACCATGCCTCGGCCGATGGTCTAGCGCAGATCGTCATGCTATGGCGGAAGCGTGGCGGCCAATTATTCTTCTTCACGGCCACCCCTTACCGTGGTGATGGTCGCCCGGTCCGGCTCGAAGGCATGCGTTCTTTCCGCCGCTCTCTGGCGGAGCACATGTCGGAAGGGTTTGCCCCGAGGCACCTGGAAAGCGAAATCGTGGCCCTCGGTCATGCAGGCGACAGGATCACGGCCGGCCAATTCACTGGAGAAGAGGCCCCACCGAGTTCTTATTTTGAGGGGTTGGTCACGGCGATTTCTCGCAGGTGGCTGGAGGATGGCAAACCGAAAGCGATTGTTCGCGTGCCACCAATGCAAGGTGGACGTAGTGGGGAATTGGTCAGCCGTCTGATCCAAGCTCTCTCTGCCCAGGGTACCAGGATTCTCGATGCCACGGGTACCAGCAGCGCCGATAAGGATCGCTTCCTGTCCGCCCTGGAAGCCGAGAAGAACTGCACCTTTGCAACCTCGGCATTCGATGTGATGGTAGGCATCCAGAGGGTTTTGGAGGGGACGGACTGGCCGGTCTGTAGTGCCGTCTACTGTGTGGGGATGCCCGGTTCGCTGAACACCGTAGTCCAGTTCTTGGGTCGAGCGATGCGTCTCAAGGGCCAGGATTATCCCGAAGAACAGCGCGATCGGGCCAGGCTGGTCTTTTTCGTTCCGTGTGCTGGCGGAACGGCCCTGGCTGATCTGTCCATTGACCATAGCCGACATGCACTCTTGACGTGTTGCTTCCTGGCCGATCATGAAGTGGGCCAGGAATGGATTGTGTTGCGTGAGATTCGTCGTGGGATCGAGGCCGCACTTGGCTCGCGTAACGACAACCCCGCTGCGGCCGATGCCGAGAATCAGGCTGATGAGCCAATTGACCCAGAGGTTCGTGCTGAGGTGGAACTGGTACTGGCTACTGCCAGGGAGCAGATCATCATCAGTGGCGGCGAACCAACGGTTGGAGAGGTCGTGCAACTGGCCGCGAAGACGCGGCCCGATTTACCGGAGGTTGCCCTGCACCGTGTGGTGGCCGAGATCCTTGCTGCTCAGCATGATTCGACCGGAACCGCTGTCCGCGAGGTCATCCATCAAGAAATGGCAAAGCAATTGCGAATTGACCCGATGATTAAGAAGGCGATGGCCGAGGCATTTGCTGTGGTACTCGACGAATTCCGAGCCGTCACGCTCAAGGATTCGGCAGTGCTCGAAAGTGTGGGGCGACAGATTCATGGAGTCACTGGCGGACAGATGCGGGAGTTCGCACGACGCTTGCGTGATGCCGCGCCGAGGCCGCTGACCATCGAGCAGATTCTTGCTTGGGCCGATGCTCACTACGAACGCATGGGAAAGTGGCCTCAGAGCGAATCAGATGGGCCAGTCCTTGATGCTCCCGTCGAGACCTGGAAAGCAATCCAAATGGCCCTCGTAAAAGGCCATCGCGGCCTTCCGGGTGGTTCTTCGCTGGCCAAGCTACTGGAGGAAAAGCGCCATGTGCTAAACCTTTCAAATCTGCCTGTGCTCACGGAGCATCAAATCCTTGTATGGGCGGACGCGCATCATGAATGTACGGGACACTGGCCAAACCAACAATCTGGAGCAATTGAGGAGTCCCGCGAAACCTGGTCAGCCGTCAACATCTCCCTCAACCAGGGGTTGCGCGGTCTTCCGGGTGGTTCTTCGTTGGCCAAATTATTGGCAGAAAGGCGGGGAGTGCGAAACAAGGGAAACCTCCGAACGCTAACCGAGGAGCAGATTCTCAATTGGGCGGATACATATCAAGAACGCGCGGGAGAATGGCCAGGCCAGGATTCTGGCCCGGTCATTGAGGCCTCCGGTGAGAATTGGCGGGCCATTGACGCTGCCCTCAGGAGAGGTCTTCGAGGACTTCCAGGTAGCTCCTCCTTAGCACAACTGCTTGCGGATTGTCGCGGGGTGAGAAATCGACTTGACCTTCCGCTACTGTCTATCGAACAGGTTCTCAAGTGGGCCGATGCTTATTTTGAATGCACAGGTCAGTGGCCAAACCAGAAGTCGGGTTCTATTGCGGATGCTCCTGGTGAAACGTGGCTCGGGGTGAATCACTGCCTCAACCGGGGGACGCGTGGCCTAGTCGGCGGATCTTCCCTGGCCCAATTGCTCTCTGAACAGCGAGACGTGCGAAATAATCAAGACCTTCCCAGGCTGAGTGAGGAGCAAATCCTCGCCTGGTCCGATTCACATTATGAACGCATGGGAGATTGGCCAACCAAGGACTCTGGCCCAATCACCGATGCTCCCAGGGAAAGATGGATAGCCATTGACATAGCCCTTCGCCAAGGTCATCGAGGTCTTCCGGTCGGTTCCTCCTTGGCACGGTTGCTTGCCAACCAACGCGGGGTCCGAAACAAGAAGGGGCTTTCACCGTTGACGGTGGAACAGATTCTCCTGTGGGCTGATTCGTACCGCGAGCGCACAGGCCAATGGCCAAAACACTCATCAGGCTCAATTGAGGACGCTCCCGGTGAAACATGGTCAGGCGTCAATTCGGCACTTGTAGCGGGCATTCGTGGTCTTCAAGGCGGCTCTTCGTTGCCACGCTTGCTTGCAGAGCAGCGTGACGCTCGAAATAGACAGGATCTACCGCCCTTGTCTGTAGAAGAGATTCTCAGGTGGGCTGACGAGCACTATCAATGCACAGGTCAGTGGCCCAAGCCGAGAACCGGCTCTATCGTTAGTGCACCCAGTGAGACCTGGTTAGCCGTAAACCATTGTCTTGATCGGGGTTCACGCGGTCTCCCGGGCGGTTCTTCCCTCGCCCAATTACTTGCCGAACATCGTGGTGTTCGCAATAGTCAAGATCTTCTTAAGCTAACTACGGCCCAGATCGTCGCATGGGCCGATGCACACTATGAACACTTCGGTCACTGGCCCAAGGTCAAGTCTGGAGTTGTCGTGAATGCCCCCGGCGAGACATGGAGCGGCATCAACCAAGCTCTTGTAAAGGGCGTCCGGGGGCTTGCGGGTGGCAGTTCGCTAGCTCAACTGCTCTCTCAAGAGCGTGGAGTACGGAATATTCAGGATCTTTCACAACTTTCTATCGACCGAATCCTCACCTGGACTGATGACCATCACGAACGCACAGGCCAGTGGCCAAACGTGGACTCTGGCCCGATTGTTGATTCCCCAGACGAAAAATGGGCTAATGTCCACCAAGCTCTTCAAAAGGGACTTCGCGGCCTTCCAGGTGGTTCCTCGCTGGCCCGCCTCATCAAAGAGCATCGCGGTAATCCGGTATCATGAGCCAACTCTCCGACCGCCAACACGACGCCTTCGACAATCCGGCGAAAATGGCCTGTCGGAGAGGAAACCTTCGTGTCCTCCGGGAATCCGCCTATCTCCTTTGGGATGACGGTGATCGCACTCGACTGCGTTGCGATTGGTGCGAACTGATGGGCGCCACTGGCTGGCTGACCATTGAACTGCTTGAACGCGAAGGAGTGCTGGCCCCAAGTGGCTTTGTCGGTATCGATCTGGACCCAGCCCGGATCGACGGATTCCGGGGACGCAGGCCAGACTTGAAATGGGTCGCTGGCAATCTTTACGAACAGCAGGAAGCAGCCGAATTGGCCAACGTTGGGATTCTCAACCTCGACGAATACGGAGAAGTCGGCAATCGGAGTGCCCAGGTCGATTTCCCTCTCGTCCGGGGACTTGTCAAGCGTGGCTTGGACACTTTCGGCGAGTTCGCCCTTTTCTGGAATCAAGACCTGGATGCAGTTGTGCGCCGGCGCCAAGACCGTGGCCAGACCCTGCGCCGTCATGCCGAGATGGTTTGCGAAGCTCTCACAGGCTGCTTGCCTCGGCGAGAGTTGATCTCGGAAATGCTGCTCCCGGAAGGCAGCGAGAAGGAGATCGATGCCGGTTTTGTGGGTGTACTGGGCGCCTTCGAGGTTTATCGTGGTTCCGTTCGCGGGCACCGGATGGCCAAT
Organism: Gemmataceae bacterium; assembly: GCA_041499985.1. Classification (GTDB taxonomy): domain Bacteria; phylum Planctomycetota; class Planctomycetia; order Gemmatales; family Gemmataceae; genus JBGQLF01. The sequence continues at coordinate 715 of JBGQLF010000829.1, read as the reverse complement.
CTGCGAATCATTTTGCGGTAGGGCCACGCATGCTTGTCCTTGCGTCGGCGAACAGGTTTTAGGAACAACATGGCAGGTACGTCTATGCAGCGTGTGGCAAGCTTCTCCCTCCCGAGTGACCGGCCTGCGAACTCTCCTACCGGGCAGTTACTCCCTGAGGCAGCCAAAGAGGCGTAATACTGCTTCGGATTCAACCCCGAGAGCCCTGGCGGGCAAGGAGATGCCGTGAGGCTGCGCAGCCGTCTGGCCAAGCTGGAACAGCAAGCGACCGCTGTAGGCCACTGGAAACAGCCGAAGGAAAATGCTTTCGAGCGGATGGAGCGCTGGGAAGCATACCTCCGCGGGGAAGGTCCGAAGCCCGCTCCCCTGCCCTGCCCTCTGTGGATCGATCCGGCGACGTGTTGGCCAGGGAACTGGGAAAGCCGGTTCGGTACCTGGCTTGGGAAACGGCCACCAGTTCGCCCAGGTTTGCTTCTGTGGCGACGGGGGCGGGAAGTCGGCCAGAACGCCGCTGAGCGGCAACAAACTGCCAGGACCAATTGGTATTGATGCGATGGGGTGCCCGTTCGCACTCGCACCCGTTGGGCTGGTGGTGATCGGCACCGAATTGGCGCTCTTGTGAAGCGCTGGATCTATCCGGTATTGATGCGATGAGGTGCCCGCGCGCACTCGCGCCTGTTGGGCCGGTGGTGGTGATCGGCATCGAACTGGCGCT
>JBGQLF010000828.1:0-5508 GCA_041499985.1 Gemmataceae bacterium | reverse complement strand
GGTTCGCGGGGCTGGCTGGGGCTCTTGCGTGTCGTCGGGAACTCCCGGTTCGGCCGCAGGTTGTCCGCCGGGGGTTTGTTGTCCTCGTTGTTTTGGGCCTGGATATCCAGGGCGATCGCCCGTTCCTGCTCCTTGGGTTTGAACGGCTCCCCGTAAGACTCGTTGATCATGTCATAAAGGCTGGGCAGCGGTGAATCGAGGAAGAGATCGGTCTGCGTCATGCCCGTGCTACGGGCGTTGTCTCCCTTCACCTCGTCATCGCCGTCGTTGATGCCGCCTCGGGCAAAGGGATCGTAGGCACCCGTTCCACCCGAAGTCGGCAGCCATTCCCCCAACGTCCGAGCCGCCCGCTGTGGCCCGAGCGCGAACACGCCCAGCACCGAGGCCACCACCCCGACTACGACCAGGAGGGCGAGCCAAGGCAGACGTTGCCGATCCGGTTGGACTTCCACCAAAGCGGCTTCGGAGGTAGCAAAGAAGCGGCGCAGGCCCGTCCAGTAGACGAGCATCAACCAAACGCTCCCCGTGGCGCTGTAGAGGCCCAACACGGTCAGAACCGCAGGGTGGTCCGTCATGATAACCGCGAAGAGCATCAAGAAAAGGCTGACCACACAAGCCAAACGCAGGCAGAGCGGCCAGACCGCGAAGGCAGCTAGTCCCAGGCCCAGGTTGCGGAGGGCGAACACCAGTTGCAATTCCAGGGGATAGCCCTCCCCGCTCCACTCTCTCCGGAGCGGTTCGACCAGGAGGGGGGCAGCGGCCAAGCCGAGCAGGAGAAACAGTACGAAACGCGGCGGGACTCGGTTGACACTCTTTGAGAGTGGAATCAATCGACTTAAGCCAGCCGCCAGTCCGACCCAAATCATGGCCACTCCCAGACTGGCCAACAGGGGGCGTGTCGCCATCGCCGCCATCTCGGTAGCTGCCGAAGCAAGGACCAGCAAGGCGAACGTGGTTTGCCGAATCGGACGGGACAGCTCAGGAACCATGCCGGGCCTCCTTCCAGCCGCCGCGTAGCAGCACCGGGATCCTCTCAGGACTGTCGATCCACAACCAGGGGCGCACCGGCAAGCGAGCGGGCACGGCAGGGGGTTCGCGACCGGTGCCCGTGAATGCGTCGGCGTGCAGCACCACCCAGCGTTGCTGGTCCTCCCCCGAGCGCGGGCGGCGCGCCTGGAGAACGCCACGATCGGTGGTGACAATGACTTGCAGTCCGCCGGTAGAGCCCCGACACGCAGGGCCGGCCAAGGTCTCAGCGAGCGCTGACACCCCCCTCACCCTACCCTCTCCCCCATCGGATGGGGGAGAGGGTAGGATGAGGGGGGTGTCCGGGAGTTGGGCCAAACTATCGAGCAGCCGGTTCACCTGGTTCGGGCCGGAGGTCGCAGAGATGGTCTGCCCATTCCAAACCGCCCCGACCAGGGCCCCCGCTTCGAGCCAGCCCCTGGCCAAGCTGGCCACAATGCGGATGGCCCATTCCCGAGAACTATCACGGCCGTGCCCGGCATGGACTTGCGGGTCGGCATCGAGGACGAGTTGGATCTCCGGACGCGCGTTGGATTGGAGCTCGCAGATGATAAGCCGGTCATGCCGGGCGGACTGGCCCCAATGAATCCGGCGTGGCGAATCTCCGCGCCGGTAGGGCCGCACTCCCAGCACATCCCCATTGCTGCCGACCTGGTTGCGGATGACGTTGCCTTCCACCTGGTGAGCCCCATTGACCAACGGCACCGGTCCCACCGGGAAGGTGCGCGGCCAGACCAGCAACGGAGCGGCAAGGGTCAGAACCCGTTTGTTTTCCCACAGGCCGAACGGAAACCCAGTGGTCAAATGCGATGCCTGGAGCGGAAAGACCCCGCGCCGATCGGGCACGAACGACCACCGGCAGCGGAGCGTGTGCCGGCGCGGCGCCACGGCGAGGCTGACGGCCGGAGGTTCAATGCCTTCTTCTGTGCCCGGCTCTGAAAAGCCGCCACGCACCGCCAGCCCCCAGGCCGCCCACGGCAGCCGGTTGCGAAGGGTCAAGCATACTTCTACCTGTTCCCCTTCGCTGGTCCTTGATCGCTCGAAGGAGATAGAGCCTCGCAACCCGCGCAGGCCAAGCCAGGGCCAGATGATTCCCAGCAGCAGCACCGTCAGCACGCCGCCGCAGAGGACGAAGCCTTGCGAATGCAGGAATAGCCCGCAGACCAGCGCCACCAGGGCGGCGAGAAGCAGAATACCCAGGGGGTTGTACAATAGGCGCCGAACCTTGGCGCTGAACTCGGGGAAAACATCGTAGGTCGCCACCGTGCGTAGCCACGACGGGATCCAGTTGGACAAGGGCAGACGCGGGTTGCTGATTGTACTCATGGAAACACCTAGTCGTGCGGACGGCACCCAGCAGGGGTATTACTTCGTATGAGTCTTACTACGTTTTACCATTGTGGCAAGGTTCGTACAAAGTAAAACAAAAAGAATTGAGGTCGAGCACCTGGACGGTCAGCCAACGTTGAGTCGCAAGGCCGGATCACCGGATCGTGGCACGGGGCTGGCACCTTGACACCTGACCGTTATGCTTTATTCTCCCTTGGTGATTGAACGAGGACGCGCGACAGAGGAAACCGAACCTTGCCCCAAGGAGGGCATCGGAAAGTGAGTTTGCCATGGTGAAGAAAGTGAGCAAGCAGACGCGGGCCAAGGCTTCGCCAACGACGAAGCATCGGCGGAAGCCCCAAGTCCTGGACGAGGAGGAGCGGATTCTGCGCGAAGCTACCAAGCACCTGGTTTTCAAACACGGCATGTTCTTGGTCGCAACCGGCCTCCGCGAAGTGCGGATCAAGGGGTTCCGGGTCTGGATTATCACCGTGACGTTGCGCTACGGGACCGGGGACGAAGCCTACATCGGCGATCTCCTCTACGATGGAGAGGATTTCACGTTCCTGACCGAGCAGTCGGTGATGGACGAACGAGCCCAGACACTGCTCGACGACCCCGAGAGAATCCGGAGATGGGATGCCTATCGATCTTCCACTCTACACCCAGGAAAAGCGTAATACCTGCGCCCTGGCTTGCCTGCGGATGGTCCTTGCTGCCTACGGCAGGCACGTGCCGGAGAGCGAGCTCGAAGCCCAGGCCCGTATGGAAACACAAGGCACCCGCATCGATGAACTCGAACGGCTGGCCCGGCAATGCCAGCTCGTGGCCGAGATCCAGGAGGCCACGGTCGAGGAGCTGCGGTGGATCCTCGCGGAAGGCAAACTGCCCATCGTGTACATTGACCGCCGTGTGTTCGAGTTGAGTCCTCGCCAAAGGGCCCGGCATTCCATTCGAGATGCCATCATTCACAACGTCATTCCTACAGAGGTGACTGCCAAATCGGTTACATTCCACGACCCTCGACTGCCTCGAATCACGCGCAAGACCACTCGCCTCTTTCGCCAGGCCTTCAACAGTCTCGGGGGACATTGCGTGGTCTGTTCGAAGCCGGTGGCTGGATAGCAAAGGGACTGGATATGAGTACTGCGTTCCTCCAGATTTCGAATACGCATGGGGCACACTGTGGCGACCCGCCGACGATCACTAACGAAGCGGGGAACCAGTACTACGGATACTTCCAGAACCGCTTCGGTGAGCAGTGGGTATTCGTGTACGACCACGAGAAAAAGATCGGCGAGCTCCGCGGCGGCGACATCTGCTGGGATACGGTTGTCACCGTCAGAGATGGCAAGGTCGATGTGATCCTGGGAAAGGCGGAAACAGCCTGGCTTCAAGCATGTTGGCAAGCGGCAACGTTCGCAGGCTGACTCGGGCTTCTGGGCGCTCGCGCTGGCAGTGTCGGGGCCGTCACGACTTTCTTGAAGAGTGGCTCCAAGGCAAGGAGCGACGGTACCCGATAGCTGATCTTGACGGTCGAGGGCAAGCGGTGTCCTTACAGCGTCTTTGGCCCCCCGATAGCTGCGGGCCGACAGCCCTCCCAGCCACACAGCAAGCGTCGCCAGTGTCAGGCTGCTGACCCAAAAGTAAAAGCCCGGTAACGGCCAGAGCAGTTTGCGATACACTTCCCCCTCATCCCCCACAAACGGAACGACCATCGGAATCACCGCCGAAATGCCGAGCAATCAAGCACCTGTCAGAACCCACCGCGCCGCCGCCACCCTTCTCAAGAAAACTGTTGTGCTCAGCTTGCCCTTCTGCACTATAGTGGATAATATCTTCAATTGAGGACAATCCTGATGCCGAAGTCGATGACCTTTGCCAACGGCCTGGACATGGCCAGCCTCGGAAAGCGGATCCGCCTGGAACGACTCCAGCGCCGCCTGTCGCTGGACCAAGTTGCCCAGCGCGCCGGGGTGAGCCGGAGCATGTTGTCCGCCGTCGAGCGCGGTGCGAAGGTCCCCACGGTGCTGGTGTTCGACCGGATCGCGACAGCTCTGGATACGAGCATCGCCCGGCTTCTCGGGGAGGAGCGCGCTTCCCGTGTGATCCTCCTCCGCAAGGAAGATCAGGATGTGGCCCAGGATCCTTCGGGTTGGCAGCGACGCATCCTCTCGCCGGTCCTCCCCGGCGTGGAGTTCGAATTCATGCGGACTACGCTCGGGCCCCACGTCGACGCCGGTGCGTTCTCTCCGCACGCTCCGGGCGCGCGCGAATATGTGGCCATCGAGGATGGCACGTTGCTGCTGACACTTGATGGCACGGCCTACACGCTGCACCCGGGCGACAGCATTTACTACGCCGGGGACTGCGTCCATTCCTTTGCGAATCCCGGGAAAACGCCCTGTATCTATTACCTCGCGATGGACGTTGGAGGCGACCCGGTTCTGGCCAAGCACCGCTCCTGGCGGCCGACCCACGGAGGACAATCCGATGAGCACTCGTGATCCAGCGCCCTCTCGCAGCCGCACCACGCAGCCCGTGGCGGCGGATGGTGTACCGCCGGCACCGGCCCTGGACAGTGCCTCCTGGCGCCGTTTGGCCCAGCGCGCCCTCGATCTCGTCGTCGAGCACCTGAGCGGCATGCGGGCGCGGGCCGTCTTCCGTCCCATGCTCCCCGAGCAGCGCCGCTCCTTGCTGGAACAAGCGCTCCCCGAGCAGGGAACGTCTCCCGAAAGCATTATGACCCTCTTCCAGGAGCGTGTGCTTCCCCATCCCATGGGCAATGGACACCCCCGCTTCTTTGGATGGGTCAACTCACCGCCTGCGCCGATCGGCATTGTCGGCGACCTGCTGGCCGCCGCGCTCAACCCCAGCTGCGCCGGTGGGGACCACGCCGCCATTTATCTGGAACGCTGTTGCGTTCGTTGGCTCATGGAATTGGTCGGCTTCCCGACGGCGGGCAGCATGGGACTTCTCGTTAGCGGTGGGTCGATGGCCTCGCTGACCTGCCTGGCAGTGGCACGCCACTGGGCCGCCTCCCAAGATGGCTGGAATGTCCGCGAGGAAGGTTTGCAAGGAACCCGACCGCCCCTCACCTTATACATGTCCGAAGAGGGCCATAGTTGCGTGCGCAAGGCGGCTGAACTCCTG
>JBGQLF010000827.1:0-5509 GCA_041499985.1 Gemmataceae bacterium | reverse complement strand
TGAAAACTTGCCGCCACAACGGTGTTACCCAGAACACAGCCAATCGGAACCAGGCCGCAACACCCTTGCAACCTCCTCGCCCTGGTCAGCCAGCTCCAATCGACCCCCCCCTGGTTCTCGTCTAAGAGATGTCGAGGACCTATCGCCTTCTCTGACCGAAAGGGGTTCGGAATGCGTCGCACGTTGCTTATCGTGACCGGCTTGCTGGCCTGGGTGGGAGCGGCCCAGGCGCATGGTCTGCTCATCCCAGACGAGAAAACCGTGCCGCCGTTGGCTATGGTCAACCACCGCGTGCACATCGCCATCGAGGACCAGGTGGCGCTCACCAAGGTGGAACAGACGTTTCGCAACCACACCGATCGCCAGCTCGAAGCCACTTACGTCTTCCCCGTGCCCAAGGGGGCTAGTGTGAACAAGTTTACCATGTCGGTCAACGGAAAGGAGGTTGCCGGCGAGTTGGTCGAGGCCGACAGGGCTAGGCAAATCTACACCGAGATCGTCCGCCGGACCCAGGATCCGGGCTTGCTCGAATACATGGGCAACAATCTGCTGCGGATGCGCGTCTTTCCTATTCCGCCCAAGGCCGACCAGAAAGTTACGGTGAGCTACACCGCCATTGCAGCCCGAGACGCCGGCCTGGTGGAGTACATTTATCCGCTCAAGATCGACGGCAAGGCGACGCGGACCCTGGAAGAATTCGCCATCCAGGCCACGATCAAGTCGCAGTACCCCATCCAGAACATCTACAGTCCAACCCACGCCATCAGCGTGCAACGGCCCAACGACCGTGAGGCGGCGGTCACCTTCGACCGCAACCAGGGCCTGCTCGACAAGGACTTCCAGCTCTTCTACGCCACGGGCGATCAGGAGATCGGCTTCACCCTGCTGACGCATCGGCCGATCAGCGGCGAGCGGGGCTATTTCCTCCTCCTCCTGACGCCGCGCGTGGAGCTGTCGCAGGAGCACTACCTGGCGCGCGATATGATGTTCGTGCTCGACACCTCCGGCAGCATGCGCGGCACCAAGATGGACCAGGCGAAGCGGGCCCTCAAATACTGCCTGGAAAACCTCAATCCCAAGGATCACTTCGGCCTGATCAACTTCGCCACCACGGTCAACCGCTACTCCACGGGCCTGGTGGATTCGACCCAGGACCAGGTGGAGCAGGCCAAGAAGTGGGTCGATCGCCTGGAAGCGACCGGCGGCACCGCCATCAACGACGCCCTGGCCGCCGCGCTGGCGCTGCGCAGCAACGATCCGAGCCGAACCTTCACGCTGGTCTTCTTCACCGATGGCATGCCGACCGTCGGCGAGACCAATGCGGACAAAATCCTCAAAAACGTGTCGGCCAAGAACACGGCCAACACGCGCATCTTCACCTTCGGCGTCGGCGATGACGTCAACGCCACGTTCCTCGACCAGCTCGCCGACAGCAGCCGGGCGGTGAGCACGTACGTTCGCCCGGCCGAGGATATCGAGGCCAAGGTGAGCAGCCTGTACAGCAAGATCAGCCATCCGGTGTTGGCCAACTTGAAGCTCGCCACCGGCAGTGACGTTCCGCTGGACGAGGTCTATCCGCCGCAACTGCCGGACCTGTTCCACGGCGGCCAGCTCGTGGTCCTCGGACGCTACACGGGGCAGGGGCCCGCGGCCGTGACGCTCAGCGGCACCGTGGGCAAAGACGCACGCGATTTCGTGTACGAGGTCCGCTTCCCGGACCGGACGAATGAGGAGCGCAGCTTCGTGGAGCATCTATGGGGGCGGCGCAAGGTCGGCTACCTGCTCGACCAGATCCGCGCCAACGGTGAGAAGAAAGAACTGGTGGACGAGGTGGTGGCGCTGGCGAAGAAGTACGGCATCGCCACGCCGTACACCAGCTACTTGATTGTGCCTGATGGGCCGATGCCAGTGGCCGCCAATGCGGGGCCGGGGCGCCTGGGAGGAGGGGCAGGCCGGGGCGGCATGATGCCCGGCGGCGCGATGCCGGGTGGCGGCTTTGGCGGCGGTTTCGGAGGCGTTCCGGGCCTGGTGCCCTGGGGCTTGACGCCGCCGTCGCCCAAGGGGGAACCGCAGAAAGTGGCCGACTTTGCCAAGGGTGTGCAGAATAAGCCCGGCGATCTGGCGCAAAACCGTGGACGCGTGGAGGACGCCAAGTTCCGCAGCCTGCCGGCCGGGCCAGCGGGTGGCGAAGCCAAGCCCGCGGACGGCGCCGTCACCGTGCTGCAAGAGGCCGGAGCCAAGAAGGATGCCTACGACAAGGCCCGCGAGTATCTGGCTCGCCGCCAGCAGGCCGAGGTGCAGGGCGGCAAGCTGGGGGTCGACCTGTCGGTGCAGACGAACAACCTGCGCAACCAGAGCCGGCTGGAGCTCACCGCCTTGCGCCGCGTCGCCCATCGCAATTGCCTGGAAATCGGCGGCGTCTGGATCGACGAAGGCTTCGATGCCAAGATGCCGCTCGTCACCGTCAAGGCCCAGAGCGACGCCTATTTCCGCATCCTCCAGCGCCAGCCGCAGGTCAAGGAAGTGTTCCAGCTCGGCAACTACCTGGTCTGGGTGACGCCGAGTAACACCGCTCTGGTGATCGACCAGAATGACGGCAAGGAGAAACTGACCGACGTGGAGATCGACCAGTTGTTCGTCGTCCAGAAGTAAGCGCTGCGGCACCAGCCCGCAGAGGAAGCTCGAAACCTCAGCCCCGTTCACGGGGCTTCCCGCGACAGCGGTCCAGGCCCGGCATTGATGCCGGGTTGGCAGAGGAGAATCAGGATCCATAGCCCCGTTCACGGGGCTTCCCGCGGTTCGGCTTGAGCCAGGGAACTGAAGGCTGAAGCCAAACTGCGAGAAACCCCGTGAACGGGGTTGGAATTAGGATTATCTCCCGGAACCCGCCGTCAACGGCGGGCCTAAACCGCTGTCGCGGAAAGCCCCGTGAACGGGGCTGGAATCTTGGAATCCCAGTAATGATGCTAAAGCCGCGTGTGCAGCCCGCGAGGCTTATTTATCATCCACCGCTCTCCCCTTGAGCAGACGTGACGTGGTGATGGGGCTACTAATGTGATTTCCACCGCCTTGACACTGCGCGCCCCGCGTGTTACCCCAATACCACGCCCTGGCAAAGCCTCTTTCCCTTCTCTGAGGAGTATGCAACGATGACGGGATCGCACTGGGATGGACTGACCCGGCGCCGCTTTCTACAGACGGGCGCGGCCGCCACCGTAGGACTCGCGGGAATGCCGGCCCTGCTTCGTGCCGATGACAAGGCCGATGCGTTCGGCGGCTTCACCTTCGGGGTGCAAAGCTACAGTTTCCGCAACTTCGATACCGAGCAGGCGCTAAAGCGGACGCAGGCTCTGGGACTGCACTTCATCGAGTTTTATCAGAAGCACGCCCCACTCGAAAGCACGCCGGCGCAAATCGAGGCCCTCCTGAAGCTCTGTCGCAGTTACGACATCACGCCGATCGCCTACGGCGTGCAGCGCTTCACGAAAAACCACGACGCCAACAAGAAGATCTTCGACTTCGGCAAAGCGCTCGGCATCAAGACGTTCAGCGCCGATCCGGACCCGGATAGCTTCGACAGCCTCGACAAACTGGTGGACTCGTACAAGATCTCGATCGGCATTCATCCGCACGGCCCCGCCGGCAAGGGGCTGCATCGCTGGTATTCGGCCGAGGTGATCCTCGAGGCGGTAGGAAAGCACCATCCCTTGATCGGCACTTGCCTGGACACCGGCCACCTGATCCGGTCCGAGCAGCTGGGCAAGAAACTCGATCCGGCGCAGCAAGTTCGCGCCATGGGAGCCCGCAATTTCGGCATGCACCTGAAAGACCATGACAACAAGAAGCGAACCGACGTAATATATGGTCAGGGAGCACTGGATGTGCCCGCGGTGCTCAAGGCCCTCAAAGACGTGCACTTCAAGGGCTATATCAGCATCGAGTACGAGGCGCACCCGGAAGATCCGTCGCCGGACATGAAGGCCTGCGTGGCGATCTTCCAGCAAGCGGCCAAGGCGCTGGCCTAGTGCAGAATCCAGGGAGATCTTTTCTGTAGGACGGCTCTCCAGAGCCGTCCGGACTGTCCGGACGGCTCTGGAGAGCCGTCCTACAAAGAAAAACAGCTCTCGGAATCTTGCACTAGAGCGGATTGCAGATTGCAGATTGCCGAAGGGAGCATTTCAAATCTGCAATCTAAAATCTGCAATCTGCAATTGAGAGAGTCCCGCATGAATCCGGAAGAACTCGCACAGCAGCGCCGGAAGCGCTATAACGCCACCGTGATCTGGCTGCGCAAGATCCACTCCGATCTGCTGATCCTGCGCGTTCGTCCGGATTTTGCTCTGCCGGCGCACAAACCGGGCCAGTATACGACACTCGGCCTGGGATACTGGGAACCCCGTTTTCCAGGATGTCAGGAAGAGACGTTACAGCCTGGCGACGAAACCAAGCTGGCGCGCCGGTCCTATTCCATCAGTTGCTCGGTGCTCGACGACAACGGCCGGCTGTTGGAGCGCGAACGCGTCGACTGGCTGGAGTTCTACATCGTCCTGGTCCGCGAGGCCGACAAGGACAAGCCGCCGCTGTTGACGCCGCGCCTGTTCCTGCTGCGCGAGGGGGACCGGATGATCCTGGGCGAGAAGATTACCGGCCATTATACACTGGACCTGGTGAAACCCGATGACACAGTCCTGTTCCTGGCCACGGGCACCGGCGAAGCGCCGCACAACTATATGCTCTGGCAGCTGTTGCGTCGCGGCCATCGTGGACGGATCCTCTCGGCCTGTTGTGTGCGCTATCGCCGGGATCTGGGCTACCTGCCAATCCAGGAAGAGCTGATGCGGCGGCATCCGCATTACACCTACTTGAGCCTCACGACGCGCGAAGCCGAAACGGTGCAGCACAAGGTCTATGTCCAGGACCTGATCACCAGCGGCCAGTTGGAGGAACGCTTGGGACAGGCGCTCGATCCGGCACGGACACACGTGTTCCTCTGCGGTAATCCCAAGATGATCGGCGTGCCGACCAAAGACCGCGACACGGGCGCGCGCGTCTACCCGCAACCGCTGGGCGTGATCGAAATCCTGGAGCGGCGCGGCTTCCAGACCGATCAGGCCGCCCTCAAGCTCAAAGGCAATGTGCATTTCGAGGAATACTGGTGAGGCTTCAACTGACAAGGTGACAAGGTGACAAGGTGACAAGGTGACAAGGTGATAGGACCGTTGGCCCCGGTCACCTTGTCACCTTGTCACCTTGTCACCCTGAGAGAGGCTAACGATGAACCTGATGACCGGTCCAGCTGGGTGTTTCCGATGCGTGCTCCTGCCCTGCGTGGTAGCCGTGTTGGTCGGGCTCGCGTGGGACTTGCCGGCGCGAGGGCAAGCGGGGAAAGTCTCCACGCCGGGCGAGCAACCGGTGGTGCAAGCGCCGCCGAGGAGGCCGGCCAAGAAGAGCAACGCCTGGATCTGGATCACGCTCGGGGTTGGCGGAGCGGTGGTGGCGGTGATCGTCG
>JBGQLF010000826.1:0-5511 GCA_041499985.1 Gemmataceae bacterium | reverse complement strand
CGTCGGCCCCACGCCCAGGCGTATCGGTTCCGCTCCCGCCGCCATGAGGGGGAAGACGATACGGGTAAGCTGATAGCGCTTCCCCGCGGGCTCGCGCTCGGCCGGCTCCAGGGTGTCGAGAAACGCCGCATCCACATCGCCCTCGATGAGGCGCTGGAGCCAGTAGGTTGCAAAGGCGCGCGCTTCTTGCCGCAGCACCTCCACGCGGGAGGCCAGCGGTGAGGGGTTGGCCCTCTGGACGCCTGATTCGCGCCACATCACCTGCCAGCGGCGCCCTTCCCATTCGCGGTTCTTGCTTTCCCCACCCACCACGGCGAGCACGAATTCATATTCTCCCTCCGGCGACTGGAGGAGGTAGTTCCGCCGTACTTTGTAGCCGCCGCCGCGGTACTCCCAGCTCTGGACCCCCAAGGGCGACACGGTCGCCTCCGTGCCCCCCTGCGCGAACAGGCGGATGAGCTGATTCTCCCGGAAGGAGGTCAGCTCTCCCGGCATGCCCATCTGGCGCACCGTGTTGAAGCGCAGGTCCATGAGCTGTTCGTCCTTGGGGTTCACGCCCTGCGCGACCGACGGCTCCACAACCTGGAGGAAGGCTGCGTTGATTTCGCCCTGCCGAAGCTTGTCAAACCATTTCTGCGCAAAGGCGTCGGCTTGCTGTTCCACAGCGAATAACGTCGCCGCATAGAAAGCGATATAGCCCAACCCGAACAGGATACTCAACCGCAGCCCCCACACCGCCAGCTTCAAGCCGGCGCGCGTCCCCTCCGAGCGGGCCACCTGGAGCCAGCCGATGAAAGCGAGCAGGCCGCTCAGGATCGGAAGGATAAAGCCCCAGGGACCGAGAAGGAGCGGCGACCCAAAATAGAGGGCGGCGAGCCCTCCGATCACCACCATCAGGGCGTAGAGCACCGCCAGTACGAAGCCGGCGATAGCCCAGATCGAGAGCGGGCGGTAAACGATCGGTTCCGGTTCCGCCCCGGCCAGCAAAGCACTGGGTTGGGAGGGGGCCAAGCCTAGAGGGTCCTGCTCGGTGATCGCCTCCGCGTGACCGGACGGGTCCGTGGCACGACTGGGATGGTGGGACGGTTCAGCCATGATGTACCTCGAGGTTGGTCTTGTCAGACCAGCACGAAGCGCCAGCAAGGGATGAGCGGCCTTCCTCGGTGGCGCTTCGGGCCAGTTGTGAACCCTTTCTTAGTCGAGCGAGCCGCCGACATCGGAAATATCTGTGAGCATCGCCCGGCGCGCGGCTTCGCCGGGACTCGGGCCCCGAGTCTGCAATTGACCCGAGGTATCCAGATAAATCTTATCTTGCAAGATCTCTTGAATGACGATCGACATCTTGTCGCCGCCCCGCACGTCGACCAGGGGCCGGGCGCCGGTGTTGAGCGCTACCATCCGCTTCTGAATCAGGGTCGACAGCTTGAATCGACCGCCCACCTTGTTGACAATGGCTTCTTCTTTCAAATCATCCAGCATGCTTGCCCCTTTCAAACTGACGCAGCACGATGGCGCGCACTTCCGCGACCGCCGTGTCCAGATCGTCGTTGAGCACTTGATAGTCGTATTCCCCCGCACGGGCCAGTTCACGCTGGGCGCCAGCGAGGCGGCGCTGGATCGCTTCTTCACTCTCGGTGCCGCGCCGGTGCAAGCGCTGCTCGTAGGTCTGCCAATTCGAGGTTCGCAGAAAGATCGAAACCTGGTCCGCATACTGCTGGCGTACCTGCGCCGCTCCCTGCACGTCGATATCGAGGAAGACGCCAATCCCCTGGGAGCGATACGGATCGATCTCCCGTCGCAGCGTGCCGTAATAGTTGCCATGCACCTCCGCGTACTCGGCAAACGCGCCAGCGCGTACTTCTTGCTCGAACTGCTCCCGAGTCCAAAAGTAGTACGCGACTCCATCACGCTCGCCGGCCCGTGGCGACCGGGTCGTAGCCGAGACCGACAGGCGCAACGGAAACTCGCTCGATCCCAAGAGCCGCGCCAGAACCGTGGACTTGCCGCAGCCACTGGGGCCCGACAGGATCATCAGCGGTGCTCTGGCTTGGCTCATGGTCTCATCGCTCAGGGATCAGGACTCAGGACGGATCCCGAATTCCTGAGTCCTGATCCCTGGCTAGTGCCAGATCAAGGGACCTGTTGCCGAATCGTAGCCACAAGCGTCCCGCTTGTGGGCTGGAGCAGCCCACAAGCGGGACGCTTGTGGCTACGTCATACAACACGTCATTTGGCCCTACACTAGGCCTCATTCGACATTTTGGACGAGCTCGCGGATCTTCTCCAGTGTGCCTTTGATCTCGACCACGTGCCGGGAGATCTCGACATCACTGGCCTTCGAGCCAATCGTGTTGGCCTCACGGAACATTTCCTGTGTCAGGAACTCGAGCTTGCGCCCGGGGCTTTCCGGCTCATTCATGATCTCCTGGAACTGGTCGAGATGGCTCGCCAGGCGCACGACCTCCTCGGCGATGTCGCTGCGTTCGGCGAAGACCGAGACTTCTTTGATAAGGTCACTACGGTCGATCTCAACGTCCAGTTCGCTCAACAAGTTGCGCACGCGCTCGTGCAGCCGATCGCGATAGATGACCACGACCCCCGGAATCCGTTCCCGGATGCGCACCAGCTGCGCTGCAATGTGGTCGCGGTATTGCAACAGCTCCTCGGCCATGGCCCGGCCTTCTTCTTGGCGCATCGCCTGCAAGCGACCCAGCGCTTCCACCAGGACGCGCTCGACGAGGGGCCATTCTTCATCCGGATTGAAAGCGATGTTACCCGGCTCCGGCACGACCCCCGGTAGGGCGAGGACGTGGGCCAACCAGGCGGATTGCAGCGACTCTGGCATCGGCTCTCCGGCCTTGGTCCATCCCAGGTCGTCGCCGAGGACGCGGAGTTGCTGGAGATAGCTGCGGACTGCCGTGGCGTTGATACGAAAATCCTGAGCCGCATGCTGCCGTTCGCTGCGCAAACTCACCTGGATCGTGCCACGGCGAATGGTACGCCGGATCACTCGCTCGAATTCCGGTTCGAGTAAGCTATACGGTTCGTGGGCGCGGACGCTGATCTTCAAGTAGCGATTGTTGACGGCCCGCAGCTCAATGGCCAGACTGAGTAAATCGCTCTGGTAGTGCGCCTCACCATAGCCGGTCATGCTCAACAGCACGCCTACCTCGCTTCTTACCAAATCCTGGTCTTGTCGCGTCGTTGAGTCCGCGCCGACAGGAAGGACAACGTTGCCGGGGTTACTCGGGGAGTGAACTATCCACGGCTATCGGTTCCACCGTTCGCCCGCCGCTCGGCTGCACCACACGCACGTGGATCATGATCAACAGGACCCAGACCCCGGCCGTGATGAGGGTGATCCGGGTGAACAGGTCGCCTGCGCGGGAGCCGAAGGCACTGGACCCGCCGACGCCACCGAAGGCCCCGGCCAAGCCACCCCCCTTGCCCCGCTGAATCAGAACGAGCAGAATCAGAAACACGCTGATAACCAGCACCAGAACATTCAACAGCGTGGACCAGAACCCTGGGCCCTCTTCGAACACGGTCGATCTCCCTGTGCTAGTCCGTAGAGCTATCGGAGCCAACAACGATTAAACCGACATTATAGGATTCTCGGAAGGGCGCGAAAAGATGACTTCTCGAATCCTGCTCGAGATGAGCCCGCAGCGCTAGCGCTGCGGGCTCATCCCCGAGGGCTCCTCTCGTAACCTTCCCTAAGCAACGGCTGCGCGCACGATGGCCAGAAACTGGTCCGCTTTCAAGCTCGCCCCGCCGACCAAGGCCCCGTCCACATCCGGTTGAGTGAGTAGGGCGGCGGCGTTCTCGGGCTTCACGCTTCCGCCGTATTGAATAGGAAGCCTTTGGGCCGTTTCCTCGCCAAGCTGCTTCCCAAGCAGGCGGCGCAAGAACGCGTGCGCTTGCTGCGCTTGTTCCGGAGTGGCATTCCGGCCGGTTCCAATGGCCCACACGGGCTCGTAAGCAAGGACGAGCTGAGTCGGGCTGACTTGGTTCACTCCGGCCAGGCTGCCCGACAGCTGCCTTTCCAGCACAGCTTCCATCCGGTTGCCTTCGCGTTCGGGGAGCGTTTCCCCGATGCAGAGGATCACGCGCAAGCCCGCGGCCAAGGCAGCAAGGAGTTTGCGGTTGATCAAAGCATCGGTTTCGCCCAGGATGTGACGCCGTTCGCTGTGCCCGAGGATGACGCAGCGGCAGCCGACATCCAGGAGCATGCTGGGACTCACTTCGCCCGTGAACGCGCCTTCCTTTTCGCAGTAGACGTCTTGAGCGCCCAGGGCGACCGAGCTGCCACAGAGTGCCTGGGCAACCTGGCTGAGATACGGAAACGGGGGACAGACTGCAACATCGATGCGCTCGTCGCGCCCAATGCTGGACGCCACCGCGGTGGCGAGCTGCCCTGCCGTGGCGGCCGTGGTGTACATCTTCCAGTTGCCGGCAACGAATGGCTTGCGCATGAGCGTGGTCCTAGCCGATGGTTTTGCCCACCACTTCCGCCACCCGACGAATGTCGCGCAGCAGCGCACCATACTGTCCCGGCAACAGCGCTTGCGGACCGTCGGACAAGGCCTTCTCCGGGCAGCTATGCACCTCCACATGCACGCCGTCCGCGCCCGCGGCAACTGCCGCCAGGGCCATCGCCGGTATCAGGTCCGGACGCCCCGTGGCATGACTGGGATCGACGATGATAGGCAAATGGCTCTGTCCCTTGACATTGGGCACAGCGCTGAGGTCGAGCATATTCCGTGTCGAATCCTCAAACGAGCGCACGCCGCGCTCGCACAGGACGACTTGATGGTTGCCTTCCGAGAGAATGTACTCCGCCGACATCAGCATGTCCTTGACGGTCGCGCTCATGCCGCGCTTGAGCAGCACGGGTCGGTGTGCCTGGCCGACCTCGCGGAGCAGGTCGAAATTCTGCATGTTGCGCGCCCCGATTTGAAACATGTCGGCGTAGCGGGACACGACTTCGACCTGGCGGGGATCCATCACCTCGGTGACCACCGGCAGGTCATGTTTGTCACCGATCTCGCGGAGAATCTTGAGGCCCTTCTCTCCCAGACCCTGGAAGCTGTAAGGGCTGGTGCGTGGCTTGAAGGCGCCGCCACGGAGGAGATTCGCCCCCACTGCCTTCACCTGGCCGGCAATTTCGTCCAGGATCTCCGCACTTTCGATGGCGCAGGGACCGGCAATCATCGCCAGGAAGCCACCACCGATGCGGACCCGGCCGACTTCGACGACGGAGTCCGCGCCCTGAAACTCCCGACTGGCCAGCTTGAATGGCTTGAGGATCGGCAGCACCTGCTCGACCCCCGGAATAGCGGCGAGCGGTTGGACTTGCAGCTTGTTCTCGTCGCCGATGACGCCGATGATGGTGCGCAATTCGCCATGGCTGAGATGAGCCTTAAATCCTAACTCCTGGATTCTCTCCAGGATATGCTCGATTTGCGCAGGCGTTGAATTCGGTCGCAGGACTATGATCATGGTGTCGAT
>JBGQLF010000825.1:0-5512 GCA_041499985.1 Gemmataceae bacterium | reverse complement strand
GTGCCGGCCTCCTGAAGGACCTCAAGCGCCGCGGTCTGCTCGACGAGACCCTCGTCTTCTGGTCTTCGGAGTTCGGCCGGACGCCGTTTACCGAAGGGGTCAACGGCAAGGGACGCGATCATCATCCGCTGGTGTTCACCTGCTGGATGGCCGGTGCCGGGCTCAAGAAAGGGATCCGCTACGGCGCCTCCGACGAGGTCGGCTACCAGGTGGCCCAGGACCCGGTCACGGTCTATGATTTTCACGCGACCATCCTGCACCTGCTCGGTCTCGATCACACTCGGCTGACGTATTATCACAATGGCATCCAGCGCCGTTTGACCGACGTGCATGGACACGTGATCGAGGAGATCTTGGCTTAAGCGGATCTTCCTGGACTCATTTTGAAATGGCCCCTGCCGCCTGGCGGTAGCTCGGCCGGCTGTCGCCCGTGAGACCCCGGGGTTTCCCACAGCGGTCCGAGGTCGTAAAATACGGGTGGGTCCCTGTGTGTGTCGGGTGCTCTCTCTCCACTTTCCAGGGGGCTTTAGGATGCGCTACTTCCTGATTTCGCTGGCTGTCGCCGCTTTCGCGGCCAGTCCGGCCCTGGCCGCCGACGGGCGCAAGCCCAACGTGATCGTGTTCCTCTCCGACGACGTCGGGTACGGGGAGTACGGTTTCCAGGGGAACAAGGAAATCCCGACGCCGCACGTCGACTCGATCGCGAAGAACGGCGTCCGGTTCACCAACGGGTACATCGCGGCCACGTACTGTAGCCCCTGCCGGGCCGGGCTGCTGACCGGCCGATATCCGACCCGGTTCGGGCACGAGTTCAACGAAGGCCCGGCGACGGGACCCGGCGGGTCGGGGCAGTTCGGTCTGCCGGTCACCGAGAGGACCATCGCCGACCGCTTCAAGGCCCTCGGGTACGCCACCTGCGCGGTTGGCAAGTGGCACCTCGGCCGCGGCCCGCAGTTCATCGCCACAGCCCGCGGGTTCGACGAGTTCTACGGTACCGTCGCCAACACGCCGTACTTCGATCCCCCGAACTTCATCGACACGCGCGTCTCGACCGAGGTCAAGCCGATCAAGGACCCGAACTTCTACACCACCGATGCTTACGCGGAACGGGCCGTGGACTGGATCGGCAAGCAGAAGGACAAGCCGTTCTTCCTGTACCTGCCGTTCAACGCCCAGCACGCTCCGCTCCAGGCGCCGAAGAAGTACCTGGATCGGTTCCCGAACATTGCGGATGAGAAGCGGCGGACGTTCGCCGCCATCATGTCCGCCATGGACGACGCGGTTGGGAAGGTGCTGGCCAAGATGCGGGAGCTCGGCCAGGAAGAGAACACGCTAATTTTTTTCTTCTCCGACAACGGTGGGCCGACCCCGCAGACTACGTCGCAGAACGGCCCACTGCGCGGGTTCAAGGCAACCACCTCGGAGGGCGGCACCCGGATACCGTTCTGCGTGCAGTGGAAGGGCAAGCTCCCGGTCGGGAAGGTGTACGACTATCCCATCCTGAACCTCGACATCCTGCCGACCGCCGTCGTGGCAGCGGGCGGGACGGTCGAGCCGGACTGGAAGCTCGACGGGGTGGACCTGATGCCGTACCTGACGGGGAAGAATCCGGGTAGGCCGCACGAGACACTGTACTGGCGGTTCGGCCCGCAATGGGCGATCCGCAAAGGGGATTGGAAACTAGTCGTGTCCCAGGTCGATGGGAACAAGCCGCGGCTGATCAACCTGGCCGAAGATATCAGCGAGGCCCACGACCTGACGGCCCAGAACCCGGACAAGGCGAAGGAACTGTTGGCCGATTGGAAGGCGTGGAACGCCGAGCAGAAGGATCCGCTCTGGAGACCGGCGCCGGCGAAGAAGAAGAACTAGGCCCTGAAAAAGCACCGCTACACCCTCGCCTTAATAATGCTCATGAGACTCTTTAAGGAGAGGGAGAAGCACAAACTCGGGTCCTTCAAGGTGCAATCGATGGGCCTCCTCCTCTCTAAACTTGAAATGCTCCTCAACAAACTCGAAAAGTTGCTGACACTTGAGAAGGCAACGTGAGCGGCATGTCGGTGATGCCGTGGTCGTGGTCGTGGTGGCGGGGAGACTTGTCACCAGGACCACACCTTTTCCTCCCTCATCCGGTTCGGTGGATCCCCTGACCAACTTCCTTAAAGGATATTTTAGCAGCAATCTGGTCGCTCCTCTCAGGAAGAGAGCGGGCTGCCAGCCCTCCCAGGTCGATGGCGAAGCCGACGAGCCGCGGCTATACTGACGAGAGGACGAACTACCTAGCATCACGCCCGTGAGCGGTCTTGACCATGAGCCAAGCCGACCGCACTGGTCCGTACCAACCGCAAGACCGGCAAGCTCCGTCCGAGCAGGCGGCCCCCGCCGAGCAGCCTCAGCAGATCGGTCGCTACCGGGTCGTAAAGCTCCTGGGGGAAGGGGGCTTCGGGCGGGTCTACCTGGCCTCCGACGACCAGTTGGAGCGGCTCGTGGCCGTCAAGGTACCGCACCGCAGGCTGGTGGCCCGGCCCGAAGACGCCGAGCCGTATCTGCGGGAAGCCCGTATCGTCGCCCAGCTGGACCACCCCCACATCGTCCCTGTCTACGATGTCGGCAGCACGGAAGATTGCCCGTTCTTCTTCGTGTCGAAGTTCATCGAGGGCAGCACCCTCGCCCAGCAGATCAAGGATAGCCGACCCTCCCTGAGCGAAGCGGCGGACCTGGTGGCGACGGTGGCGGAGGCCTTGCACTACGCCCACCGCAAAGGACTGGTGCACCGGGACATCAAACCCGGCAACATCCTGCTCGACGCCAACGGCCAACCGTTCGTGGTCGATTTCGGACTGGCCCTCAAGGAAGAGAATCTCGGCCAGGGTCCGAAGTATGCCGGCACGCCGGCCTACATGAGTCCGGAACAGGCACGTGGGGAAGGCCACCGGGTAGACGGTCGTTCTGACATTTTCAGTCTCGGCGTGGTCTTTTATGAACTCCTGACCGGGCGGCAGCCCTTTCGGGCTAGCTCCAAGCAAGAATTGCTGGAGCAGATCACGACGTTTGAGCCCCGGCCGCCACGCCAGTACCACGATAGCATCCCGAAGGAGTTGGAACGCATCTGTCACAAGGCGATGGCCAAGCGCGCCGTCGATCGCTATTCCACGGCCAATGATCTGGCCGAGGACTTGTGGCACTTCCTGGCTCAGCAAACCGCCCACCAGCCGTCCGCTCTTGCCTACGTGGGCTCCCCCGTGGCCACCCCAGTCGTGCCGCCTCCGTCTCCTGCGGTTACATTCGGCTCCTCGGGCACGCCCCCTCCCACGCCTGCGACGCCAACCTCCGAGAGCCAGCCCATCAAGATCGTGCCGAAAGGGTTGCGCTCCTTTGATGCCCAGGACGCCGACTTCTTCCTGGAACTGCTGCCCGGCCCACGGGACCGCGAAGGACTGCCGGACAGTATTCGGTTCTGGAAAACCCGCATCGAGGAAACCGACCTGGACAATACCTTCTCGGTGGGACTGATCTACGGCCCTTCGGGTTGCGGCAAGTCCTCGCTGGTGAAGGCCGGTCTGCTGCCCCGCTTGGCCGACCACGTGGGGGCCGTTTACATCGAGGCGACCGCGAACGAGACGGAGACGCGGCTCCTCCATGGCCTGCGCAAACGCTGTCCTTCCTTGCCGGTCGATCTGGCGCTCAAGGAGAGCCTGGCTGGTCTTCGCCGCGGGCAAGGCCTTCCCCCTGGCCAGAAGGTGCTGATCGTCCTCGACCAATTCGAGCAATGGCTGCACGCCAAGCGGGAAGAACCCAACACGGAACTGGTACAAGCTCTGCGGCAGTGCGACGGCGGGCGCGTGCAGTGCCTGGTGATGGTGCGCGATGATTTCTGGCTGGCCGTCAGTCGCTTTCTGCGGGAGCTGGAAATTCGACTGGTCGAGGGACAAAACAGTGCCTTGGCCGATCTCTTCGATCCAGACCACGCCAGAAAAGTGTTGGCGGCTTTTGGACTGGCCTTTGGCAAACTTCCCGAGAACCCTGGCGCCACGACCAAGGAGCACAAGGAGTTCCTCAACCAAGCCGTGTCGGGCCTGGCTCAAGAGGGCAAGATCATCTGTGTGCGGCTGGCCCTGTTTGCGGAGATGCTGAAAGGCAAGCCGTGGACCCCAACCACCTTAAAGGCCGTGGGCGGCACCGCGGGTGTCGGCGTGACCTTTCTGGAGGAAACGTTCAGTGCGGCCACGGCGCCCCCGGAGCACCGCTATCACCAGAAGGCAGCCCGAGCTGTCTTGAAAGCCTTGTTGCCCGAGTCCGGAACCGACATCAAAGGCCACTTGCGGTCTTACGCGGAGTTGTTGGAAGCGTCGGGCTATGGCAGCCGTCCCAGGGATTTCGAGGACCTGCTTCGCATTCTGGACAGCGAAATCCGCCTGCTCACGCCCACCGATCCCGAAGGCCAAGAAGGGGACGAGGATGCGCGGTCGCCGGTCCCTGCGGGCCAGAAGTACTACCAACTGACGCACGATTACCTGGTGCCTGCCTTGCGGGACTGGCTGACCCGCAAGCAGAAGGAAACGCGGCGCGGGCGCGCCGAACTCCGCCTGGCGGAACGAGCCGCCTCCTGGCATGCCAAGCCGGAAAACCGCCAGCTGCCGGCTTGGTGGGAGTGGGCCAACATTAGGCTGTTCACCGGGAAGAAGAAGGGGACCGACGCGCAACGGCAGATGATGGGGAAGGCCACCCGGTATCATGCGGTGCGGGGTTTGGTCTTCGCCGTGATCCTGGCTCTGGTCGGCTGGGGCAGTTGCGAAGGCTACGGCACGCTCAGAGCCTTGGCGCTGCGGGATCGGCTCCTCGATGCCAACACAACGGACCTGCCGACCATCGTGAACGACATGGCTCCCTATCGCCACTGGATCGACGCTCTCCTTCGAGATGCTTACCACGAGGCCGAGGCCAACAAGGATACGCGCAAGCAACTCCACACGAGTCTGGCCCTGTTGCTGGGAGACTCGACTCAGGTGGATTATCTTTACGGGCGGCTCCTCGACGCTGCACCGCACGAAGTTCCCGTCCTTCGAGACGCCCTGTTGCCGCACAAGCGAGAATTGCTCGACAAACTCTGGACCATTGTGGAGCAACCCGCCAAGGGCCAGGAGCAGCAACGACTCCGGGCCGCGTGTGCGTTAGCAAGTTACGATCCGGACAACCAGCGGTGGCAGAAGGTCAGCAGCCCGGTCGTGGACCAACTGGTCGCCGAGAACCCGGTTTTCCTGGGCCTCTGGATGGAAGGCTTCCGTCCGGTCAAGAGCAAGCTCCTGGCTCCGTTGGCGGACATCTTCCGAGACGCCAAGCGTCGGGAAACGGAGCGAACCCTGGCAACAAACATCCTGGCCGATTACGCCGCCGACCAGCTGGACTTCCTGGCCGAGCTGGTCAAGGACGCCGACCCCAGGCAGTTCGCGGCGCTCTGGCCCAAGCTCCAGGAGCACCGGGAGCGTGCCCTGGCCCTGATGAGCCAAGAGCTGGC
>JBGQLF010000824.1:0-5526 GCA_041499985.1 Gemmataceae bacterium | reverse complement strand
TTGGGAATGAACAGCAGGCCGCGATAGTCCGGATCCGTGATGGAATAGATCTGGCTGACGCCCCACGGCTGACGCATATAGGCACTACCAGTGAGCATGCCACCATCGAGGTAGGTCTTGATGCCGACGATGCGCAACATGGGGCCGCCCTTGAACAAGGGGTGTTCGGCCACGCGGCGGATGTTTTTCTGGACCTGATCGAGATCGCCCAGGGTATCGATGTGGTGGGAAATGGCGATGCGCAGCGGCAGCTTGTCATTGTCGTGCAGCTTGCGATAGCGGGCGATGTCCCCGGGGCTGGCATCCCGATCGACGATGCCGGTGAAACCAACAGAGTTATAGTCCTTGAAAAGGAGCAAAAGGCGCTCGACCCGGTCCAGCTCGGTGGCTTGTCGGCCGCTGGGCTGGCTCTTGAGGTAGCGCGTGCAGTTGCGGAGGATACCGGTCAGCTCGCCGGTCTTGGGATCTTTCTCGGCATAGCCAGCCCCGCCATCGGTCACCTGGAAGTCCTTATCGATCTTGCTGAGTTGCAGGGCCAGGGTATTGACGGAGCCATCGGGACCGGTGAGAAAGGCGACCGGGTTCTTGGGGGCAGCGCGATCCAGTTCATCCTTCGTGGGATAGCGCTGTTCGCGCAGGCGCGTGATGAACACCTGGCGCAGGACGATCCACTCGCCCGCGGAGAGGACCTTGGCCCGTGCCCGGATATGGTCGAGCACATCCTGGATGGTCTCCATCGCGGGGATGGGGTGATCGAACTCCGTCATGCTCGCACCGGATGGATGCGTGTGCGAATCGATCAGGCCGGGCAACACGGTCTTGCCCTGGAGATCGACCAGTTCGGTGTTCGCTCCCTTGGTTTTCAGGACGTCTTCGTTAGTGCCGACACGCAGGATACGCCCACCCTGGATGGCCAGCGCCTGGTGGATGGAGAATTGCTTGTCGACGGTGACAATCTTGCCGTGATGCAGGATCAGGTCTGCGTCCGCGGCCAGGGCAGGGGAGCCAAGCAGGGCTAGCAAGGGCAGCAGGCGGCCAAGCGACGACACGATGCGGCCAATCATGAGGAGGGTCTCCGGAAGGAAGATCATCAGGGCTGGGCTACCCGGAACGGACCGGGGCAGCCGAGTTTTCTTTGCTTTCTGAGCACTATACGGTTAGTAACATCCATAATACAAGCGCTTGATTCACGTGGCTCGGGTCGAACCGATTGACGAACGGGAGGTGTGTATGCGATGGCAACGCCACTTGCGGGTCCTTTGGCTTCTGGCCGCTCTGGCGGTTTTCGTGGCCACGCACAGGGCCTCGGCGGCGGATGCGCCGTATGACCTGGTCATCCGCAACGGCAAAATTGTCGATGGCAGCGGCAATCCCTGGTTCTTCGGCGACCTGGCCATTCGGGGCGACCAGATTGTCGCCGTGGGACGCATTCCGTCGGCGCCGGCCAAACGCGAAATCGACGCCAAGGGGCTGGTGGTCGCGCCCGGCTTCATCGATATGCACTCGCACTCCGACTTCCTGCTGCTCGAAGACGGCAACGCCCAGAGCAAAATCCGCCAGGGCGTCACCACGGAAGTCCTCGGTGAAGGCAACTCCGCCGGTCCCTACCAGGGCCAGCTCACACCACGCCGCGTAGTCGTGGGCGGCAAGCCCGTGCAATGGACCACGCTGCGCGGCTATTTCGATACCGTGGAACAGGCCAGTATTTCGACGAATGTCGTCTCCTATGTCGGTCTGGATAACATCTGGCAGTGCGTCCTGGGGAAATCGTTCGAGCGTCCCACGGCTGCCCAGATGGAGCAGATGAAAGCGCTGGTGGAAGAAGCGATGAAGGACGGGGCGTTCGGCCTGTCCAGCATGTTGGCCATGCCTCCCGGCTCTCTCGCCACCACGGACGACATCGCCGAGCTGTGCAAAGTCGTCGCCCGTTATGGCGGAATCTATTCAACCCACAACCGCAACGAGGGGACGGGAGTCTTCGAAGCGGTCGGGGAGGCGATTGCCATTGGCGAGCGTGCCGGCGTGCCGGTGGATGTCATCCATCTCAAGATCGCCGATCAGAAGCTGTGGGGCCGCATGAACGAGGTGGTAGCGCTGATCGAAGCGGCTCGTAAGCGCGGGGTCAACGTGCAGGCCAACGTCTATCCCTACACGCGCGGCAACAACAACCTGGCCAGTATCATCCCGCCCTGGGCGCATGAAGGGGGCACGGCTCAGATGCTGGTACGCCTCAAAGATCCCCAGCAGCGGGAGAAAATGAAAAAGGATATCCGCGAAGGGATCCCGGGTTGGTACAACCATTACACGGCGGTCGGCGGCGATTGGAGCCGGATGCTCATCAGCGGAAAAGGTTCCTTCGAGGGCCTTACCATGGACCGGGTCCTGGCGCAGCGCAACAAACCACCAGCGCCGGATCTGCTGGAAGCGTTCTTCGATTTCCTGTTCGACGAAGGCGGCTCGGTGCCCACGGTCTATGCGCACCACACCGAGAAAGACATGAACCTGGCCCTGGTGCAGCCGTGGTGCTCGATCGGTTCGGACGGCTCGGCCTACGCCACCGAGGGGCCGCTACGGCGTGGCAATCCGCATCCGCGCAATTTTGGGACTTTCCCACGCGTCTTGGGCGTCTATGTGCGCGAGCTGGGCTTGCTGCGCCTGGAAGACGCCGTGCGCAAAATGACCTCGCTCAACGCCGCCAAGCTCGGCCTCCACGACCGCGGTCTGCTACGGCCGGGGAATCGCGCCGATGTGACGCTCTTCGATCCCGAGCACGTGATCGACCGAGCGACCTATACGCAGCCATTCCAGTACAACGAGGGAATTGAATATGTCCTCGTCAATGGACAGCTGGTTCTGGACCACGGCAAGCACACGGGAGCGCATCCCGGCCGGGCCCTGCGCCGCAGTCCGTGAAGTCAATAAGGGGGGATGTTGATGGCCTACCACTTCGCGCGTTGCCAGGTAGTGCCGTTGCCGGATCATCAGGTCGCGTTCCAGATCGATGGCGGCGATCGGCTGCGCTGGCACTTCGGGCCGTCTTATCCACGGCCGTTCTTCTATCCGCTCCTGGGACCCTCCGGCAGTGCGCTCACGCGCCTGGGACATCCCGGGGCACCCGATCACGATCATCATCGGTCGATCTGGTTCGCCCATGCCAAGGTTCTGGGCATCGACTTCTGGGGCGATCGCACGCCGGCGCGCATCCGTCAGAAGAGCTGGCTGCACTACCAGGACGGCGATGAAGAAGCAGCCATGGCCGTCAGCCTGGGCTGGTACGACGGCCATGATCCCAAGGAACTTCTCAAACAGGAAGTCGTGGCCGGCGTGCGTCCGGGTCCCGATGGGGAGACGTTCGTGGAGCTGCAATCCACGTTTCGGCCAACAGCAGAGTCGCTGGAGTTCGACAAGACCAACTTTGGCTTCCTGGCCGTCCGCGTCGCCAAGAATCTCTCCGCTCACTTTGGCGGCGGCACCATCACCAATAGCGCCGGCGCGACGGGCGAGCCGGACATCTTTGGCAAGCCGGCATCCTGGATGGATTACAGCGGACCGGTGCCGAAGGGTGAGCGCGAAGGCATCACCTACTTTGACCATCCGAGCAATCCCGGCTACCCGGTACACTGGCATGTGCGCGAAGACGGCTGGATGGGGGCTTCCGTCTGCATGAACGGACCGTTGGCCACGACCCGCAAGCAGCCAGTGGTGTTGCGCTATTTGCTGCACGCGCACCGAGGTCCGCTGGCTCCGGAACGGGCGGAGAAGATCGCGAAGGAATTCGCTTCGAGTCCCCGTTATGACGTGGGGCGGGTTCAGGTGCAGCACCAACAGTACGCGATTCAGCGCGCTGCCGCGCAAAAGTAACACCTATACTCGACACGGGGTGGTTTGACACAACGAGCCGCCGGGTTTATCCCTGCGGGGACAAGCCCCGCCGCTCGTTCGGTCGTGTCACTCTTCCCCACGTCGAGTTATATGTACATAGTGCGGCAGGCGGCGAAGTTCACGTAGGTATCCCGTACTTGATAGTCCGAAGGAGGTCGCGCACGAGCTGCTCCCGCTCGGCGCCGATCAGGTCCCCGGGCTTCTGGCCACCGAGCAGGTCATTGGGCGTGTCCAGCCATTGGGCCGGCTGGGCAATCAGGGCCTTGACCTCTTGGCTTGGTGGATATCTTCCTTCTCACCGGGAAAGAACCCGTTAACGGCTGAGCGCATGAGTGGTCCTCCCTTCGGGCTGACTGGAGCGATGTCACCGTTTCTTCAGTATACACCAGCGGGAACCTTCCGCGTGCCCGCAGCAAGCAGAAGGTTCCCGCTCGATCGCTTCCTTGCCCTTAACCACGTCGCCGCCGCCAGGCAGAGGCCAGAGCGCCGAGGATACCCATCACGCCGAGCGTTACCGTGGAGGGTTCGGGAACCCCCGTCGGATCGGACGTCGGATCCCCCGTCGGATCGGGCAGCTGGGGCGTCAGGAGTACCGCGTGGAATTGGCCGGCCGTGTTGTGCGCGCCGCCCACGATCTGGCCAGCGTCGTTGATGCCGTATGCAAAGTTGAGCGTCAGGCCTGAGCCAGCGGGGATCTGATTGTTGAGGTCATACATCGTCGTGCCGTCGTAAAGGAAGGCGTGATAATCCCCCCCGGTGATCTGCGATTGGCCGACCACCTGGCCGGCGCTGTTGATACCGTAGGCGTAGCTGTAGCTGCCGCCGAGGGTGCCGAGGTCATCGCCGGCGGTGATGGCGCTGTTGGCCGCCGTGCGAAAAGCGTGAGCGGCCCCGCCGGTGGTGTCCGAGTAGCCGACCACCTGGCCGGCGCTGTTGATGCCGTAGGCGGCGCTGTCGGTGCCGCCGAGGGTGCCGAGGTCCAGCACCGAGTACATCGGGTCGGCCGCAGCCCGAGGGGCGGCCATGCTAAGAAAGGTGAGGAGGGTGAGACCAAGGCCGATGGTACTAAGTTTGGTTGTCAGGGTTCTCGGGGAGTTAGGGCTGCCGCCCTGGCAGGCGAACTCGGCGCCGAAACTTCGGCGCTCGTCACCCTCCCCCATTTTACTATAACCAATATCTTGTTTAACCGAACGATGTCGACTGCGTACCATGGGTCCAAGCCGACACGGCCATGACTGGAAGACGCGCATACTCTTCTCCGTTGCAGAGGCAGGTGTTGAGGCTTTGGCGCGAACACGCTTCGCGCCCTTGCCGGTGGGGAGCAGACGATGGTCCGATTATTGCAAATGCCGTGCCAGAGGCTCCGTGGCCTGCGGGCGTCGACTCATCAAGACGCCCATCGTAGATGAATAGAGAGAAATCTACACCTTTCATTGGCTGATAAATGAGAGCAGAATGTGTCCGTCCGGCCAACCGCGTGGCTGCCTGGGCGGGAGACAGCCAGCGGTGGGGGCCCCCCTGGGCTGTCCACCCGACGGTCTTTTTCCCATTCTATCCATCATGCTGATTCCACGACCACTCGGAAGGCGATCTGTTTTCAGGAGGCTGCCCTGATGGCTCACCCACCCTTGGCCAAGGATTTCA
>JBGQLF010000823.1:0-5533 GCA_041499985.1 Gemmataceae bacterium | reverse complement strand
TCGATCGCTTCGACGGCCAACACGGCTCGTTCCTTGACGGCCACGCTTTGGCCGACGTCGAGCCGGCCCATTTCCTTGGCCAACTCCCAGCCGAAGGCGATATCGCGTTCTTCCGGGGACGTGGGGCAACGGCGGGTCAGGACTCCAGGGTGCACGAGCAACTCCGGACAAAAATCCAGGGCGGAGGCGAAACGTAAGCCGTCCGCTTCGAACTCGGCAATGAGACTGAGCAGCAAGGTGTCATCCCGATTATCGGGACGGCGCCGGTTGTACCAAAAGCGGAGGGTCCGCCAATCGGGCAGCAAGGAGAAAATCCGCCACGGGGCGTAGATGATGGACGCCTTGGCCACCTTGCCGGCCATGACGATTTGCTGGACGCTTTCGCGCCGGAAGCAGCGGATCACCCGGCCTATGCGAGCGGGGCCCGTCCAGTAGAAGCGCTGCACCAACCCGGCCAGTTCCGGCGCCGCGGCGTGGCGGATGCCGACGCAAACGACGGGAAGGCCCAGGCTGCGCGCCTTTTCGGCAAACGCGATCGGAAAGCGGCCGCTGCCGGCGAGCAGGCCGATCGGCAACGATGAACGAGGAATGAGGAATGAGGAATGGTCAGACAAATCCATGGTTCTCGTTCGGCATTCTGGTTCACCGATTATTCTCTTGAATTCATCGTTCATCGTTCCTCATTCATCATTCATTCCGAGGTGCTGCTTGATCCGGCGGAGGTCGCGGCGGATAGTGGGCAGCTTCTCCAGGCTCATGAGGATGCGTTTCTGCTCCCGCTCCGGGATCGCCGGGGCGCCGAGCATGCGTTCGCCCGCGGCCACATCCTTGGTCACACCTGCCTGGCCGCCGATCATGGCCCGGTCGCCGATGTGAATATGCTCCACGATGCCAACCTGCCCGGCGACGACCACGTAATCGCCGGTACTGCTCGAGCCGGCAATCCCCATCTGGCTGACGAATAGGTTGTGCCGGCCGACCTGGCAGTTGTGGCCGACCTGCACCAGGTTGTCGATCTTGGTGCCCTCGCCGACACGCGTGGCCTGGAAGGTGCCGCGATCGATCGTGGTGCAGGCTCCCACCTCCACGTCGTCGCCGATCTCGACGTGGCCCAGTTGCGGCACCTTGACATGTCGGCCCTTTTGCAGCCGATAGCCAAACCCGTCCGCGCCGAGGACGGCGTTGGCATGAATCATGACGCGGTGGCCCAGCACGGTGCCGTCGTACAGGACCGCATTGGGATAGAGCGTGACCTCATCGCCGAGCCGGCAATAGCGACCGACCACGGCTCCGTGATACAGCCGGCACCGCGATCCGAGCACGCTGCCTTCGCCCACGCAGGCGAAGGGAAAGATACTGGCCTCGGGGCCGATTTGGGCCGTCGGATGGACCCAGGCACGCGGGTCGATCCCGTGCGGCGGTGGCTCCTCCCGGCCGTGCAACTGACGCACGATGGTCACAAAGGCACTTAACGGATCGGCAACTTGAATCAAAGTGAGGCCATTCGCGGGTATCTCGGCCGGGACCACAGCGGCAGACGCCAGACAGCCGTGCAGCAGAGGCGCATGCTTCTGATCCTCGACAAAGGTGATGTCTCCAGGCTGGGCGACTCCCAGCGGACGGGCGGCGCTGATGCACAGGTCGCCGTCGCCGAGCACTTGGCCGTGGACCAGTTCTGCTAGCTGCCGGACGGTGACACTCACGCGCGAACGTCCTTTCTTCCTTGAGAGACGATCGGCTCCGGAGGCAGAGCGATCCAATCACGGCGAAATATAGCCCAGGGCCGCAAAGGGGGCAATGCGACTTTCCCTACGCGACACGGGACTGCGGGATTCGACCCTTGCCCCGACACGGGAGTGTCCTTGACCGCCCTCCGTAAATGGGAATAATCCAGGTGTGGGTTTGGCGCAAAGCTTGCGATAGGTTGGCGCGTGCCTTCGACGAGGAAATCGAACAGGTTAGGATAAAGGGATATTCGGTTCATCCAGGAGTGCCTCATGCCATCGCCGTTTCCCGGCATGGATCCGTTTCTTGAGACGAATCCGATCTTTCAGGAGCTGCACACGCAAGTGCTCGCTGAGATGCAGGCGCTGCTGCAACCGCAGCTGCGGCCCAAGTATGTCGCTCGCCTCAAGCGGCATCTCTCCGAGGGCAGCGTCTGGGATGGGCCCCAAGGCGCCGTTTCCTTGGAGCGCAAGGAACCGGATGTCACCGTCGTCAGCCGTTCCGCAGGTCGAAAACACACGGGTTCCACAGTCCTGCTAGCGCAACCTGCCGCCAGCACCACGGAAGAGCTTGAGGCGGACGAACTCGAGATCCGTAAGCAACGCCGGATCGTCATCTATGTGCAGGACCGGCCACGCCTAGCGGTCACGGGAATCGAGCTGCTCAGTCCTGGAAACAAGCAGCCGGGCGCAGTCGCCCAGGAACGCTACCTGGAGAAACGCGCCTCGGCGTTGCACGGCGGCTTGCACTGGGTTGAGATCGATCTCCTGCGTGGCGGCGTCCGGCCGCGGATGCCGGTCCCTCTGCCCGAGTCCGCGGACTATCTCAGCTATGTGGCACAAGCAACGCCGACGGGCTGGAACCACCTGGTGTATGCCTGGGCGCTCCGCGATCCGCTCCCGGTGCTGCCGATCCCGTTGCTCGGCGAGGATCAGGCCCATCTCGATCTGGAGAGCTGCTTGGCCGTGGCGTACGATCGGATCGCGGCGGACGCCGAAGTGGATTACGGCGCCGCACCGCCTCGTCCGCCCCTCCGTAAGAGCGATGCCACCTGGATAGGCCAGTTGCTGCGCGAGCGCGGCCTTCGCAAACAAAAACCTCGCCGCCGCCAGCAGAAGTAGGTATCGGGGGCACGTCTACCACGGGTCTCGTTCGCGGGCAGGAAGAGAAAGCTGGGCCGGAGTCGATTTCCAGATAACTACCACCGCCGAACAGATGCAGCTGACGGGGAAGCAGATAAGGGGGAGGAGGGAGGTGATACGGGGACGTCGCACATTAGGGCAGAAAAGAAGTGTCGCACATTAATACTATGAATAGTTACGATGCCCACTTTGTCTTTTTTTCACGATGGCTTCTTAGCCTCTTCGGTCTGGCCGCCGATTACCGCCCCAATCTGGGCTCCGAGAGCAGCAGCAGGACCACCGATCAGACTACCGATCGCAGCGCCGAGGGCGGCACCGCGAGCCAAGCCGCAATAGGCAGAGCCGAGCTCGGTTGGGGATACACCGCTGTTCGTGATCGGCCGGACGGAGCCAACAGAGCCTTCAACCACTGCGTCGATCTGGCTTGCCGAAGCCTCCATCCTATTCATGTCTGCCCGTTGCTCGGCCGAGATTCTTGGTGGTCGCCCGCGGCGAGCTTCCAGGGGAATCCCCGCTGCCATCGGGATCGCGGGGCTAGTAAATGCCTGCACAGGAGCCGTACTCTCTTGATACGTATCGCCCGAGACCTCCCGGTTCGTCTCACTCATGGCTCCTCCTCCGCCTCTACGAGCGCAGAAGCAACTGGGTATCGCACACCCACGTATTGTCGCAGAAAAGCTCAAGGAGATACGCCCCAGGACGCTCGAATCCGACATCCTTCGATCGTCAGGGCCACTTGAACAACGGTATTTCGATTCGGAAAGGTCAACTGTCGGGTCTCCGTCGTCCAAACCAATTCATCCTCCGCGGCGGAACGGACATCCACAAAGAACGGTACCTTCCCCAGTCCGTTGATCAATTGCGCGAAAACACAAAACCGACTGCGGGTGTAGGGGAAGCCGCTCTCAGGACGGATGGCGTTGAACAACCCGTAAAGATCAACCTTCCCGTCGCTGTATCCCACGTGGTAGTCGCAGAGGTACATGGCCTTCGCCACGGGGACGACCAACAGCGTCATCCGTCAGCCTCCTTGCACAGCCGTCGTCCGCAAGTAGGCACCCCGGACGGGGGAGCGCCAATGAGATTATCTCTAGCACGGAAGCTTCTGTCAACCGCTCGCTCTTCCGCCTGCTATCTCAAGAGGTGGCCGGAGGCAGAACGCACGAGCGCGGAAGGATAGAGGAACGTGCCGGCCTGTGTGAGTCTACTCGAACCAAGGAACCAGCGGAGTTGCAACAGCCGCGGCAAGCATCAAGCTTCTGCTGGGATCAGCACGAGTTGATCTTCGCGCAGCTCGATGTAGGCAGGCTTGGGCTTTCGCCGGATGCGGACGCGGTAGATTTGCGCACCCTCTGGTCCCAGGGCGCCACGGAGTTCGACGATATCCCCGCACAGACCGGAAGAGCGCAGAATCCGAACGCGGTCTCCCAACTTCAGGAGCGGCATCGTCTTCTGCTTTGTCATCGCCCGTCTCTCTGCAACTAGGGCACCCAAGGAGCGCGCCGGAGAATCCTCTGCAACTCATTCTACATGATCTCGTCAAGCGAAGTCGCTAACCCGTCGCAAGCATCCCGCTACGGGGTTGCCGCACCTCGCCACGCCCAGCCCCGTTCACGGGGCTTGCCGCAACGCGGTATCGGCCCGCCGTTGACGGCGGGTTCTGCCGCGGTGTCGGCCCGCCGTTGACGCGGACGGCCTACAAGTCCGCGTGGTCGCCACCTCCGTCGCCCCGTTCACGGGGCTTGCCGCAACGCGGTATCGGCCCGCCGTTGACGGCGGGTACACGACGGTTTCCCCACGTCCGCAGCCCCGTTCACGGGGCTTCTCGCGGTTCGGCTTCAGCCGTGGCCTCCACCGGCACTATGCGCTCCAGGCGCTCCTCGATCTTGCCCTGAGCATGCCGCTGCCGCTGGTCCCGGACGTACGCTTTCACCCATTCCAGATCCCGGGTGCCGAACGTGACCACCCCATACCCCGTTTGCCATTCCAGCACCTTGCCGCGGAGTTTCTGGTTCGCCTCGTGGGCGGAGGCGCCCTTCAACTGGCCGACGAATTCGCTGATCAAGACGGTCGGCAAGATGCTGACGCACAGATGCACGTGGGTTTCGATCCCACCGATTTCGTGAATGTACACGCCCGGCGTGTTGATACAGCGGCCGCGGAGATAATGATGTACGAGGGCTTCTACCTGGGGGACAAGCAAGGGGGCGCTGTTCTTGGTGTGCCAGGTGAGGTGCAGATTGATCTCGGCGTAGTAGTTGCGGGACATGGTGCAATCTCCAGGTGCGTGCAGGCTCAAGCCAAACCACGAGAAGCCCCGTGAACGGGGCTCTGAGGGGGAGATTGTCACACTTCGACAACCCGCCGTCAACGGCGGGCCTATACCGCCACGCGGTAAGCCCCGTGAACGGGGCTGGAGAGGAGGTGACCGGGCAAGGACAACCCGCCGTCAACGGCGGGCCTATACCGCCACGCGGTAAGCCCCGTGAACGGGGCTGGAGAGGAGGCGATCGGGCAAGGAGAACCTGCCGTCAACGGCGGGCCGACGCCGCGCTGCGGCAAGCCCCGTGAACAGGGCTCAGAGACGAACAAACGCCCGGCGGGGCCTTCGAGCCATAACGGCCTACCAGACCCGCCGGGCCAGCGCTTCCTTTGGCCGAGCCGCT
>JBGQLF010000822.1:0-5537 GCA_041499985.1 Gemmataceae bacterium | reverse complement strand
GATCGGTAGCTTGCGCCCCTTGAGGCCGGCATTGCTGGTCGCGTTCGCCTGGGCCGTCAATCTCCCGAATTCCAATGGGCTGCCACTGAAGAGGTCGACCTCAACCCGCATGGTTCGGTCGTGTTCGGGAGTTTCCAGCGAGGGCGCATAGCGCGTCACCTTGGCCTGGATCTCCCAACTCGGTAGCACACCCATATGGATGATGACCTCCGTGTCGCGCGTCACAAAGGGGGCATAGTTGTCGGCCAACTTCGTGTAGACCGTAACGATGTCGGTTCGGGCCACGGTCAGAATGGGCTCCGCACGGGCCGTCGTGGCATTCTGCACGAACGACCCTGGATCCGCGATCCGGCGGACGACCACGCCATCAAAGGGAGCGCGCAGGTTGGCGAAACTAAGGAGGGCCTGAGCGCGGTCGCGATCCTTGAGGGCGACGTTGACCAGCGCCTGCTTAAGACTTACATCGGCCTTTGCGGCTTCCGACTTTGCTTTGGCTTCCTCGAGATCGGCCTGAACTTTTTGCACCGCCGCCCGGGCACCCTCGCTCGATGCCACCGCCGCTTCATAATACTCCGTCCGTTCGTCAACGATGTCCGCCGTCACGGCCGGGCTGGGGCCCGAGGCTAACCCTTGGAAACGCCCGAGCTGCTTATGGCGGAATGACCGGCTGGCGTCGGCACGCAGGACCTCACTGTCCCTCTGCTTGACGATCCACTTGGCCGCGTCAATCGCCGCCTCGGTCATCTTGACGTTGGCCTGCGCCAGGTCCAGTTCCCGCTGTCGCTGCTGGATCAGGGTATCCTTCAGGAACACGTCCTCCTCCAGATCGGGCACGTCGATGCGGACCAGCGTTTCGCCCGCCTTGACCCGGTCGCCGATGTCCACGTCGAGAAACTTGATCGGGCCGGCCACCCGGGCCAGGAGATCGGCCTGGTAATAGGCTTCGACAAAGGCCGGCTGCTCGATCGTCATCTCGAAGTTGTCATCAGTCCGGGGCCGGATGGTCTTCACCGGGATCTCGCCCTGTTCGTCCGACCCGGCCGATTCGGCGAACGCGGCTTCCACTTCCGCATCTAAGTCCAGTTTGGTCGTCATCGTCTTGCCGAGACCCAGGATCGTCCCAACGACGAGGATCGGAACCAGGCAGAAGCGTACCGCTGTCCGTGCTGATGTCGTCATGAAAAACCTCACTTTTGCGACGCCGTGCGAAGCCATTGCTAGTGTTTCAAAGACCTCAGGCGACTTCTTCTCGGGTTGCCCAGGGGAAACCGGGCCACGATTTTCTTATCCCAGCTGGTCAGAGGGTCGTCCGATCCTGACCGACCTGTCCCTTGTCGAGTAATGCGTGGGCCGACGAACCATCCAAGGCACCGCTCGTCTCGGCGGCCACTGGTTTCGGAGCGAACTGGTCAGCCCACCCCTCCGATAGGACGGGCCCGGGAAGCGGCTCGTCCGCCAGTTCCTTCTCGAGATCCAGCTCCGGCTCGAGGGGGTCGCGGAGCAAGAGGGTATACAGAATGGGCACGACGAACAAGGTCAGGCACGTCGACGTCAGCAAGCCACCCACCACGGCCCGGGCCAGGGGCACGTTGGCCTCGCTGCCGCGCCCCATGCCGATGGCCATCGGTACGAGGCCGAGGAAGGTCGCCAGGAAGGTCATCAGGATCGGGCGAAAGCGAATGCTGGCCGCCGCCTGGATCGCCTTCAGGATCGGCTGCCCCTCACGGCGCTTCGTGTTGGCGAAGTCCACGAGCA
This sequence comes from Gemmataceae bacterium, assembly GCA_041499985.1. Taxonomy (GTDB): domain Bacteria; phylum Planctomycetota; class Planctomycetia; order Gemmatales; family Gemmataceae; genus JBGQLF01. Next base: position 3,782 of record JBGQLF010000822.1, on the reverse strand, counting down.
GGACACCGTTGTTGACCGCGATGCCCACCAGGAAAATCACGCCCATCTCAGACTGCACGTTGAGCCGGGTGTTGGTCAGGTACAGCATCGTCAACACGCCGATGAGGCCGAGTGGAACCGTAAACATGATGATGAAGGGTCCGACCCAGGAGCGGAACAAGGCCACCTGAATCAGGTAGACAAGGCCCGCGGCCAGGACCAGACCGTAGACCAAGTGCTTGAACGAGGTGTTCATGCGCTCGTACTCGCCCTTCAGCTGCACGAACATGCCCTGCGGCACTTCCAACCGTTGCAGCCGCTTCTCGATGTCGCGCGCCACACGGGCGATGTCGCGCCCCTCGGTGTTGACCATCACGTTGATGGTCCGGTAGAGGCTGTCATGGTTGACCTCCACCGTCTCGGTGCTCCGGTGAATGCTCACCAGGCTGCCCAGCGTCACGCCGCTCGCCTGGTTCGTCCCCGTAACAGGCAGGTTGAGCACATCTTCGACTTTGAGATCGGGGTTCTCCGGGTATTGAACGCCGACGAAGTACTGGTTGCCGCTCTTGGTGTCGATCCAGAAGTTGCGGTTGATCGACACGCTGGAATTCATAGCCGCGACGGCTTGCAGAATCACGTCCTGCGCAGACAGTCCCTGGTCGGCGGCCTTCTTGCGGTCCACGTCGATGATAAGGTAGGGGGCGTCGAGCCGCTGAAGGATGTGGACATCGGCCGCGCCCGGAACATCGGCCACCCGGCGGCGGATTTCCCGGGCCAGCTCGTACGCCTGGGTCTGGGTGCCGCCCTGGATCTGGATATCGATCGGCGAGGAAGCGCCATAGTTGAGGGCGGTCGCCACCATGCCGCCGGTGTCAAAGCTAAGACGGAGGTCGTTGAAGTTCGGCTGGGCGGCGAATTTATGGCGCAGGAGCACGGCGTACTCCTGGGCGCTCTTGCGGCGGGTCTCGTTCAGCTGCACCCGGATGACGGCGTCTTGTTGGCCGGAATTGGCACTGTACGCCGCCGACCAGTCCGGATCCAGTCCCAGCTCGGTGACGATCATCTCCCGCTCGCGCGCCGGGATCAGCTCCTCGATCAGGTGCTCGACCTGGATGACGCGCTGCTCCGCCGCGTCGAGGCGGTTCGTCGAGGGGGTGCGGACGTAGATGGTGATCTGTCCCGCGTCCACCTGCGGAAAGAATTCCCGGCCAAGGCGCGTGGCCAGGAACAACGACCCGACGAACAAGCCGGCCACACCCGCCAGTACCAGGAAACGATGGCGCAAGGCCAAGCCGAGCAGCGCCTCGTACCGGCCCGTCACGCGTTCGAGAAAGACCTCGATGCGCTGGTGTAAGCGACCGAAGAACCCGACCCGGGGATGCGCGGCGTGACTATTCGTGTGGCCGTCCTGTGCCCCGGACCCGCCCCGACGCTCCTCGGGTAGAAACTTGGCACACATCATCGGCACGAACGTGCGCGACAACAGAAACGACGTCACCATCGAAAACGTCACGGCGAGGGCCAGCGGTTTGAACAGGAACCCACCCATGCCCGGCATCAAGGCGATGGGGGCGAGCACGATGTTGGTCGTGATGGTGGCCACCAGGACCGGCACCATCACCTGAGCACAACCATCCAGGGCCGCCCGCACCCAGGACTTGCCCAGGTGGTAGTTGCGATGGGTGTTCTCCAGGGCGACGATCGCGTCGTCGACGAGCGGGCCGATGGCCAGGGCCAGACCGCCCAGGGTCATGGCATTGATCGTGTTCCCTGTGGCGAACAAGCCGGCGATGGCTCCCAGCAATGCTAAAGGGATCGATATGCTGGCGATCAGCGTCATGCGCCAGTTGCCCAGGAAGATGAGAATCATCACCGAGACGAGGCAGGCGCCAAGGATGCCCTCATCGATCAGGCTGCGGATCGCCTCGCGGACGTACACCGACTGGTCCATGACGAACTCGAGCTTGGTGCCGGGAGGCAGGCGTTTCTCCATGTAGGCGATGTACTTCTTGACCCCCTCGGCGACCGCCAGGCTGCTCGCCCCCTGCTGGCGGTAAATCGGCACATAGACCTCGCGGCGGCCGTCGATGCGGACCCGTGAGGTCTGAATGCTATACGAGTCCCGCGCCTCACCGATATCCCGTAGGTAGACGCTGTCGCCGGGCTTGATGCGAATCGGTAGATCGTTCAGCTCCTCGACCTTGTTCACCATGACGTTGGTGTCGAGCAGCACCTGACTGTCCCCGAAGTAGGCGGTGCCAGGCGTCACCATGAGGTTGCCTTTGCGCAAGGCCTCGACCACATCGAGCGGCGACAGTTGGCGCGCTTGGAGGTCCTTTTGACGTAGGTAGATAATGACGGTGCGGTCCTTGCCGCCGACAACGACCGGAGCGACGCACCCCTTGACCGCTCCGAGCATGTTGCGCACGTCGATGCGAGCGATATCCTTGACATGAGCTTCATCCATGCCCGGGTTGCTGATCGTAAGAATCCCTAGGGGCATTGTGCCCGTTGGGTCGAACGGGAGGACGACCGGCGGCAAGGTGTTGGGCGGCAAGGTTGGGAGGGTCCCCAGCGCCAGCGAGTTGGTCATCGTCAAGGCCGCGTTGGGATCGATGTCATCGCGGAAGTAAATCCGTACGGTGCTAACGCCGACGACCGACTTCGACTCCACCTGGGCCGCCCCGGGCGCCTGGTTGACCCAGCGTTCAATGCGATTCGTGATCGTTTTCTCGACCGAGGAAGCGGGCATGCCCTGGAAGTAGGTGAGCACCTGCACCGCAGGGGCCTTGAAAACCGGCAGGATATCCACCGAGATGTTCAAGACAGCCAAAAGCCCCAGGGCCAGGATCATGAGACAGATCATGGCCACCATGTAGGGATTCTTCAGCGAGGCTTTGATCAACCACATGCGCGTACTTCCTAGTCCTAGTACCTCCTGAGGATGCCGGTCGTTACCAAGATCCAGCTCCGTTGATGGTTGGTGTCCGCAAGCCTCTTACCGATTGCCGTTGGGCCGTTTCACTGGGTCCGTTCACCCATCCCACTGCCTGGGTAACTGTCTTCATAAGGAGGAAGCCGATTGGCTCCTGCCGGAGAAGCCGAGGAAGGTAAGCGAATCCGTGAGACCAAGGAGCGGTTTGATTGTATCCCCAGACAGTCCTGGCTACTAGCAAAATGCGATCTATCTGTTCACAAATACGATCGACGAGCCTGGCTGCCAGAAATAGTGTACAAACATAAACTAACGCTGGGGTACCAGGTGCAGGCAACACCGCAAGCTTTCCTTTCGGGTTTCATCCAAGGTTCTTTGACGCACCTGAACCGGGTCATGTGCTCGATCTCTCAAGATCTTGCATCGCGGCACAAGGAGCAGGGATCGGTAGGAACCTGGCCCTCACTATGCATGCCCCATGCCCAAGTCCAAGAATGTCGAGAGAACGCTTGAATCTCTTGTGCGACAAGAAGTTGTGCGTCGGGCCTTGGGAAAAGGCTAGAGGGAATGGGGTAGCTAGCAAACTATCGAACGGGGGAGTTTTCACCGTTGTGGTGAAATCTTCGCCATCATCGATCGGGAGGCATTTGCGTTGATCTCGCCATGCTTGCCTCGATGCTCAAGACAGCGACGCTGTGTCGTCGAGTCCCAATTCCGGCATGGTTCAAAGGCAGGTCACAGAATTGTGGCGGGGAATTTTGAAAATTTGGCGCCAAACCCGCCAAGTTGGAAAATTGCGCCCCCCGGGGTGGGCCCCCCCAGTGGGCGCGAATTTAAAAAGACCCAAATAACATTTCCCCCGGCCGGG
>JBGQLF010000821.1:0-5540 GCA_041499985.1 Gemmataceae bacterium | reverse complement strand
CGCAGGTGAGCGTCAGCCTCGCGGACCTGGTCAGCAAATGCCTGGCAAGCGATCCAGCGGATCGCTATCCCCATATGGCCGCTCTCGCTGCTGATCTGCGGCGGCACCTGGCCCACTTGCCGCTGCACGAGGTCCGCAACCGTAACCTGGTGGAACGCTGGCGGAAGTGGCGGTGCCGTCGGCCGTATGGGATTGCCCTTACGGGGATGATGCTGGCTGTCCTCACGGCGGCCGGTGCGGTCGCCCTCGGGGCCGCGAGCCACTTCACCCAGCGGCTCGAGCAGGCGCGCCTGGCCCTGAACGACGGGCAGACGCAGCTGGCCAACGGTCAATGGGAGGGAGCGATCAGCACGCTCCAGCACGGCCTTTCTGCGGCCCGCGGCATTCCCTTTCAGCGCGACCTGGCCGGCGAGCTGGACCGCTGGTTGCACCTTGCGGAGCAGGCGCAGACCGCCGCGAACCGTGCTGCTGCGGTCCGCGAGCTGCACCAACTAGCCGATCGCGTCCGCTTCCTCTACGGGGCGATTCAGTCCACGCCCGAGGATCTACGTAGACTCGAAGCGTGCTGCCGGGCCTTCTGGGAAAACCGCGGCCGGATCGTCGAGCGGCTGAGTCCCGCTGGGGGTGCCGGGCTGGAACCGACCGTCCATCACGATCTGCTCGACCTGGCGATTTTCTGGGCGGACCTCCAGATACGTCTGGCTTCGCCCACCGGGAGAGAAGAGGCCCGCCGGAAGGCGCTCACCGTATTGGCCCAGGCGGAAGTCTTGTTCGGCCCGAGCTTGGTACTGGAGGAGGAGCGCAAGCTGCACCGCGGACCCGTACAGCGCGGGGCGAGGAAAGAGAGCCTGGCTTCCCGCGCCCCTCGAAACACCGCCTGGGAACACTACGCCCTGGGCCGGTCTCTCCTGCGGTCCGGGGACCTGAGAGGAGCGGCCGAGGAAGTGGAGTGGGCCGTCCGTCTCCAACCGCAGGGCCTGTGGCCGAACTTCTACCAGGGCCTGTGTGCCTACCGCCGGGGCCGAAACGCAGACGCGGTCATGGCGTACAGTGTCTGCATCGGGGCAGCGCCCGAGGCCGCGGGCTGCTTTTACAACCGCGCCCTGGCCCTGGCGGCGCTGGGCCGAACCGAGCAGGCGCTGCGCGATTATGACCAGGCCTTGCGGCTGGATCCCACCCTGGCGGTCGCCGCCCTCAATCGCGGGTTGCTCCACTACCGCGCGCAGCGTTATGCCGCCGCGGTTGCGGACCTGCAAAGGGCTCGGGACTTGGGCGCTGAGCCGGTGATCTTATCCCTTGCCGATGCACTGGTGCACCTGGCCCGCGGGGAACACGCCGCCGTTGTCGATGATTTGCGCCGAGTCCTGAGCCACAACCTCCACCAACCAGATACCCGCTGGCGGAAGGACAAGGGATCAGGGACGAAGAATGCCGGCGCGCACTTCAATAGGGACGCCGGACGGGATGCTCCTCGAAGGCTCCCAGTTCGGCTTCGGTAGGTGGCTGGTCTTCCTCGAGAGCGCGTTCCCCGGCCACCTGTTGCGACAGCGATCGGCCCCACAGAAGATAGTGTACATATCCGAAGAGTCCGATACCACCCACTGCCGCCAGCACTTCCAGGAGCAGTCCCCCCGTGACGATCACCAGGAAGAAGACGAAGCCAGCACCCATCAGGACGGCGAGGAGCACCGCCAAGAAGGTTTGGCGTTGCCCTTGAGGAGAAGGCGGCGGAGGTTCGTAATCCATGGTAGCCTCGAGAAGGAAGCGACGAATTCCCTCTTGGTTTATATCAGCCCGCCGCGCTCGAAGCCAGAAACTGCACGCAATCGCGGAGGTTGCCTTCCCGCCAGGCCATTTTCGCCGGGTTGTCGCAGGCGTCGTGCTGCCGATCGGACAGAGGAGTGATCCTCTGTGGCCTTTCAAGGTTTGAGCAAGTCGTTCAGGATCACGAGAGGGAGACCCGCCACGCCGCGGAAGCTGGCATCGTTGGTGACAAAGAGCGCGCAGCCCGCGTTCATCGCCGTAGCAGCGTGCAGCGCATCGGGGGTTTTCAGCTTTGTCGTTGCCCGCAATCGGGCCGCTTCCCGCAGAATGGGCTGCGTGATGGGCAGCAAGCGCAGGTCCGTCCCCAGAAGGGCTTGGTCGTATGCCTTCTCCAAGGCCGTGTCGCCACTCTTGAACGGGCCGACCAGCGTTTCCATCAGCACCAAGTCACTGCTGACGACTTCGATGCCCTTGGCTTGTGCGGCCTGCCAGAGCGGTTGCAGGAGTGGCCCGTAAACGGGATGTTTCTCCACGGTGTAGATGACCGGGTTCGCGTCGAGGTACACCAGACCGGACGCCGGCAGGGTCAACGTTCCCACGAGTCCTTTTCCTCCCGCAAGTGCCGTTCGTACGCCTCCCAGGTCGGGAAGGCGCGCGGACCTGGCGGTAGCGATTCCAGAAATTCTAACATCGACAAGCGGCGCGGCTTCGGTTGTTCCGGCAAGAGGACGATGATCTCGACCCTGGCACCCTCAGGCAATTCCGGGACGCTGATTTCAAGGCGGTGGCCCGGCAGAATCGTCGTTTCCATGCGCAAAGCTGTTTGCATGAGGATTACCTCCGTCTATCATTGGACTCGGTCCGTGCGGTCTGGGCAAGTTGGTGTAGACGTCGAGGGGAGCAAAGGAACTAACACCAATTTCCCATGGTAGCCTCAAGAAGGAAGCGACGAAATCCCCCTTGGTTTATACCAGCCCGCCGCGCTCGAAGCCAGATACCGCACGCAATCGTTGCTGAGCACCAGTACCAGTGGGCAGTTCCGTATGCCAGGCCGCTGAACGATGGTGAATCGGACAACCGACGGCTATAATCCGCCGTGGCGGCGAACCACCGGAAACCGGCCCTGGAGCAGTCTTGACCATGAACCAACCCGATCGCACTGGTCCGTGGCAAGCAGAAGCCTCGGGAGCTCCTCCCGCAGATGCCGCGCCCGAGGAACAACCCCAGCGGATCGGTCGCTATCGCATCGAGCGCGTTCTGGGTCAGGGTGGTTTCGGAGTGGTCTACCTGGCTCATGACGACAAACTGAACCGCCTGGTTGCTCTCAAAGTTCCGCACCGCAAGCTGATTGATCGGCCCGAGGATACCGAAGCCTACTTGCGGGAAGCTCAAAACGTCGCCAATCTCGATCATCCGCATATCGTGCCGGTCCATGATGTTGGCAGCACCGAGGAGTGCCCTTTCTTCATCGTGTCGAAGTTCATCGAAGGCAGCACGCTGGCCAAGAAGATCAAGGAGGTTCGCCCTCCGGCCACCGAGTCGGCAGCACTGGTTGCCACCGTAGCGGAAGCTTTGCATTACGCCCACCGCAAGGGATTGGTGCATCGGGACATCAAACCGGGCAACATCCTGCTGGACACGAACGGCAAGCCGTATGTCGCTGACTTCGGACTGGCGCTGAGGGAGGAGAATCTCGGCCAAGGCCCGAAGTTTGCCGGGACCCCTGCTTACATGTCGCCCGAACAAGCCCGTGGCGAAGGGCATCGAGTAGATGGTCGTTCCGACATTTTCAGCCTCGGCGTGGTTCTGTACGAACTCTTGACCGGCCGGCAACCCTTTCGTGCCAACTGCAAGGATGAATTACTGGAGCAGATCACGACTTTGGAGCCACGACCCCTCCGGCAAATCGATGAGGAGATCCCGAAGGAACTGGAGCGGATTTGCTTCAGGGCACTGGCCAAGCGAGCTGCCGAGCGTTACCTGACGGCCAAAGACCTGGCCGACGACTTGCGGCACTTCTTGGCCGAGCAGACCGTCCATCAACTGTCCGCTCCTGTCTCCACCTCGCTCAAGCCAGCCTCCCCATCTGTAGCGACAAGTCCATCCTCCACAGCGGCCACAACTCCGCCTTCCGACAGCCAGCCCATCAAGATTGTGCCCAAAGGGTTGCGGTCCTTCGACGCCCACGATGCGGACTTCTTTCTCGAATTGCTTCCTGGCCCTCGTGATCGGGAAGGATTGCCCGATAGCATTCGTTTCTGGAAGACTCGGATCGAGGAAACCGACTCCGACAACACGTTCTCGGTGGGCCTGATCTACGGGCCTTCTGGCTGTGGCAAGTCGTCGCTGGTCAAAGCGGGGTTGCTACCGCGACTCTCCGAGAACGTGCTGACGGTTTACCTCGAGGCGACTGGTGGCGAAACGGAAACGCGCCTACTGAACGGCCTGCGGAAACGCTGTCCTTCCCTGCCGGTCCATCTGGCGCTCAAGGAGACACTGGCTGCACTGCGGCGTGGGCAAGGCATTCCAGTAGGCAAGAAGGTGCTGATCGTCCTCGACCAATTCGAGCAATGGCTGCACGCCAAGCGCGAAGAACAAAACACGGAACTGGTCGGAGCTTTGCGGCAGTGCGAGAGCGGGCGCGTCCAGTGCATCGTCATGGTACGCGATGACTTTTGGATGGCAGCCACGCGGTTCATGCGTGATTTGGAAATCCGGCTGGTCGAAGGCCAGAACTCCGCTGCTGTCGATCTCTTCGATGGGGACCATGCCAAGAAAGTTCTGGCAGCATTTGGCAGAGCATTCGGAAAACTTCCAGAGACTACCCCGACCAAGGAGCAGAAGGAGTTCTTGAGCCACGCCGTGTCTGGTTTGGCTCAAGAGGGCAAAATCATCTGTGTGCGGCTGGCCTTGTTTGCGGAGATGATGAAAGGCAAACCGTGGACGCCAGCCACGTTGAAAGCCGTGGGCGGCACCGAAGGAGTGGGTGTGACGTTTCTGGAGGAAACATTCAGTGCCGCCACGGCTCCGCCCGAACACCGCTATCACCAGAAAGCAGCCCGAGCTGTCTTGAAAGCGCTGTTGCCGGAATCCGGCACCGACCTCAAGGGCCACATGCGGTCCGATGCGGAATTGCTGGCAGCGTCGGGCTATGGCAGCCGTCCCAAGGACTTCGACGACCTGATTCGCATTCTGGACAGCGAAATTCGCCTCCTCACGCCCACCGATCCTGAAGGTAGCGAAGGGGCCGAGGAGGCCCGGTCCGAGGTCCATCCCGGTCAGAAGTATTACCAACTGACGCACGACTATCTGGTTCACTCATTGCGGGACTGGCTGACCCGCAAACAAAAGGAGTCGAGGCGAGGCCGGGCTGAATTGCAGCTTGCGGATCGGGCCTCGGTCTGGAACGCCCGACCGGAGAACCGGCAACTGCCATCGTTGCCGCAATGGACCAGCATCGAGTTGTTCACACAGAAGAAGAATTGGACCGAACCGCAGCGGAAAATGATGCGGAAGGCCACCCGGTATCATGTGGTGCGGGGTGTGGCTTTGGCCGTGCTGGTGCTGGTCCTCACGCTCACCCTGCTGGGCGTTCGCAGTCAGATCGTGGAGCAGAATCAAGCCACCCACGCTGCCGGACTGGTGCAACGGCTTCTGGACGCCAACCTCGTTCAGGTGCCGGGGATCATCACAGAGGTGGAGGCGTACCGGGCCTGGGCCGACCCGCTGCTCCGGGAGGAGAATGCAAAGGCGGCGAAGGATTCCCGCCAGAAACT
>JBGQLF010000820.1:0-5546 GCA_041499985.1 Gemmataceae bacterium | reverse complement strand
GCACGATTCAGGAGGAGACGCCCGCGGGCATCAAGATCCGCATCGCCGGCAACCTGAAAGACATCTCCGTGCTGGATCTGATCGACGTCGTGTACGATGTGCCGGGGGGCGTCAAACTGGAATACTATCGGCCCGCGCTCAACCGCGAACGGGCGGCGGACACGGCCGCCAATGAAGTCGAACGGCGCAAGGCTCTCGAAGAAGCGCTCGGCAATTACCGCAAAACTCTACCCGGATTGAGTCAGAATCGGTTCGCCCAGCGGCATGTCCAGTTCAAGATCGCACGGGTCTTGGCACGGTTAGCTGAGGACGATACGACCCAACTCAGTCTGGCCATCGAGGCGCTGACCAATTTCAAGAGAGATCATCCCCAGGGCTGGCAGGTGAGCGCCTGTGCCAGGCTGCTGGCTGAGCTCCAAGTGACGAAGGAGGACCACAACGGTGCCCAGCGGACTTACGCCGAACTGGCCGCCACGCCGGGGCTGCCCAGGGAGATCCGCCAGGAGTGCGCCCTCCTGGGAGCACAAGTCTTGCTGGGGGGCAAGAAGTATAGCGAGGCCGAGGGAAAACTGCGCGACATCCTCAAGGGCGCACCGCCCCAGGATCCACAGGCGGTTCGGGCGCAGATCTACCTCACGGTGTGCTTGGCGGCCGCGGACAAGTTGCCGGACGCGGTGCGGCAGCTCGAGGAGATCATCGCTTCCACGACCGACCACGAAGTCAAGGCGATGGCCTACAATACCCTGGGCGACTGTTATCGGCTCCAGAATCGTCCGCGCGATGCCCTGTGGGCCTACTTGTGGGTGGACGTCATCTACCACCAGAACCGCCGCGAGCACGCCAAGGCGATCGCTCAACTGGCCAGGCTGTTCGACGAGCTGGGCGACAGCGCCCGCGCGGGTCAGTACCAGGAAAAACTGAAAAAGGACAGCAAATAGGCAGGGAATTCACCTTGATGAGTAGTCCGCACAGCCGCTATATTAAACCAGCTTCCTGGGGCCGTAGCTCAACTGGGAGAGCGCTACGTTCGCAATGTAGAGGTTACGGGTTCGATCCCCGTCGGCTCCACTCCCCAAGTCCTTCAGCTGGAAAGACTTCCAGCTACCAGTCCAGCGTCTGCCCGATGCCGGCCGCCTGGGCTGCGGCATAGACGCTTGCCGCCACCGCCACATCCTCCACGGCGATCCCCAGCGACTTGAACAGCGTCACATCCTGAGCATGTGCCCGACCCGTATAGCGCCCGACGATGACCTGTCCCAGTTCATGCACGTCGGCCCAATGGATGGACCCGTCTTCCAGCGCCTGCACGAAGTCGCCGGCTTCCAGGCGGCCCTGATCCTTGCTGTCGACGACGATGGAGTCACAGCGGCGCACGGCGACGGCATCCACCTCCGCCTTGCCGAGGAAATTGGAACCGATCGCGTTGATATGGGTGCCCTCGGCCAGCCAGTGTCCGTTCAGCACGGGCTCCCGGCTGGTGCTGGCCGTGATCACGATGTCTTTATCCTCGGCAGCCAATTCGGGACGCGGCACCGGCACGACCTCGGTCTGGCACATCTCGCTCACCTCCTCCGCGAAGCGGCGGCGGTGCTCTTCGTTGGGGCTATACACCTGGACGCGGCGCACCTTCCGCACCTTACAGATGGCCAGTAACTGCGTCCGGGCTTGCTTGCCGCTCCCGAACAGACCGACTTCGCTGGCATCCGGACGGGCCATGTACTGCGTCGCCACGCCGCTGGCCGCGCCGGTGCGCATCTGACCGAGGTAGTCGGCCTGAATCAGGGCCAACAAGGTGCCACTCTTGCCATCGTAGAGGCCGACGTGGAAATGTTGACCCTTCCGGCTGGTGGTATAGGCCTTGTAGCCCATCACGCCGAGCGTCTTGGTCGCTGCCGCCATCATGTGCAACATGGCGTGATCAGTCTGGGCGCGCGCGCGCGGCAGGTTAACGGCTTCGTCCAGGGCCAGCCGTCGCAAGCCGCTCTCCACTGCTTCCAGGGCCATGTCCATGGTCAGGACCTGGCGGACGTTCTCTTCGGTTAGCAAAAGCACCGGCATGGTCCCCCCCTCAGAGATTGCAGATTGCAGAGTGCAGAGTGCAGATTGACTTTTCAATCTGCACTCTGCACTCTTAAATCTGAAATCACTTGAGCAGCTGCTCCAGTTGATCCAGACCGCCATTGAGCTGCTCCCGGCTAGCGGCAAACGACAATCGCGCATAGCCCTCGGCTCCAAAGGCGGAACCTGGGACGAGGTTCACGTGGGCCGCGTCCAAGGCCGCCTGGCAGAAGCCTGCGGAATCGGTCACTTTCTTTCCCGCAAGCGTTCGGCCGAAATGGGCCGCGACGCTGAAGAAGGCATAGAACGCCCCGCCCGGAATGGGACACGAGATCCCCGGCATGGCCATGAGCCGGCGACAGACCAGATCGCGCCGTGCTTCGAACTCGCGCCGCATCTTCTCGACGCAGTCCTGATCTCCCTCCAGAGCGGCCACGGTGGCGTACTGGCTGATACTGCACGGATTGCCCGTTTCCTGGCTCTGCATGTTTCCCATCGCCTTGATGACGTGGGCCGGACCCACCGTCCAGCCCATACGCCAGCCGGTCATGGCGTAACTCTTGCTGACCCCACTGATGGTGACGGTGCGTTCCAACAAACCGGGTCGTAGGGTGGCAAAGCAGGTTGTCCGGGCGTCGCCGTAGACCAGCCGTTCGTAAATCTCATCACTCAACACCGCGGTGTCGCTTTGAAGGATGACATCGGCGAGCGCTTCCAGCTCCTGGCGGCTATAAACGGTGCCGGTGGGATTGCACGGGGAATTCAGCATCACCAGCCGCGTTCGCGGCGTCAGGGCCGCCCGCAGTTGAGCCGGCGTCATTTTGAAACCAGTTTCCTGCGTCGTCCGCACCAGGACCGACGACGCCCCGGTCATCTGCACCAGGTCGCTGTAGCTTACCCAGTACGGAGTAGGAATAACAACCTCGTCGCCGGGACCGCACACGGCGGCCAAAGCGTTATGAATGGAATGTTTGGCGCCGTTGGAGACAATGACCTGATCGGCGGTGTAGTGCAGGGCATAGGTTTTTTGGTACAACCGAGCAATCGCCTGACGCACCTCCAGGACGCCGGCCGCCGGCGTATAGTGCGTGTGCCCGTCCTGCATGGCTTTGACGGCGGCCCGGCAAATGTGCTCGGGAGTGGGATAATCCGGCTCTCCGAGGCTGAAGTCGTAGACGTGGATCCCTTCCTGCTTGAGCTGACGCGCCTTGGCGCCGGCGGCCAGGGTAGCCGAGGGTTGGACGGAGGAAGCCAGCTTGGAAATCGGAATCATGTCGGCGGTCCACTGTCAGCACACGGCCTGCGAGCCCTGCGCCCGCAGCAGGGCCGAGGCACGGGGTCTCGTTGATAAAACATTGTATCGGATGCAGGCACCGGTTGGCTATCGCACGCAGCCGGAAAGCCGAGACGGCAAGGAGCTGCCATGCGGATCGCTCACTTTGTACAACGTTATCCACCTGCCCTGGGGGGTTCGGAAGCCTATTTTGCCCGCCTCAGCCGTCATCTGTCCGCTACCGATCCGGTCACGGTCTTCACCACTACCGCTCTGGACCTGGAAGCGCTTTGGTCCTGGCGCGGCCGACGCTTGCCAGCCGGGATTCGACACGAGGACGGCGTCGAAGTGCGGCGCTATGCTTTGTGGCGCTGGCCAGGCCGGCGGTACTTCCTCAAAGCGCTCTCGCTGCTACCCCAGTGTACGTGGCAGTGCTTGACGCTTCCCTGTAACCCGATCGCGATGCGTATGTGGCACGACGCTGGGCGGGCCCAGCCAGCCTTTGATCTCGTGCACGCTACCGCTTTCCCGTACGCCTGGCCAATCGTTTGCGGAAGGCGCCTGTCCCGCCGGCTGGACGTGCCATTTCTGGTCACGCCGTTTCTGCACCTGGGTGATCCGAACAACGCGCAGGATCGAACCCGAAGCGCTTACACCTCTCCGGCACTCCTGTCGCTTCTTGCGTCGGCGGATCGTGTTTTCGTGCAGACCGACCTGGAGCGCACGGCACTGGTGGAACGAGGGATTCCAGCCGCCAGGCTCGTACTGCTCGGCATGGGTGTCGCTCCGGAGGAATGCACCGGGGGGAATCGAGAAGGGATCCGTCGTGCCTGGCAGGTCGAAGACGAGGTTGTGATCGGACATTTGGCGAATAACAGCGAAGAAAAGGGGAGCGTCGATCTCCTGCGTGCCGCCTCGATTGCCTGGCAGAGGGGGCACCGCTTTCGTCTGGTGCTGGCTGGACCAGAGATGCCGAACTTCCAGCGCTTCTGGCGGGCCTATCAGCCGGTTGGCAGGGTGCTGCGGCTCGGCGTCCTGGAGGAGCAGCAGAAACGTGATTTCTTCGCCGGCATCGATCTGTTCGCCCTGCCAAGTCGGTCCGACTCGTTCGGCATGGTGCTGTTGGAGGCCTGGGCCAATGGGGTAGCCAACGTCGCGTATCGCGCCGGCGGTGTGGCGGGAGTGATCCGCCACGGCAACGATGGCTTGCTGGTGCCCTGTGGCGATGTGGCAAGCCTGGCGGCGGCTCTCGGACAATTGGTGGAGCGCTCCGCTTGGCGCCGGCAGCTGGGATCAACCGGGAAGGAGCGGATTCCGCGCGAGTTTCGCTGGCAGGACAAGTTGCAACGCGTGCGCGAGGTCTATGAGGAGGCGATCCGCGAGCGCCAAGCCACAGGGATCAGGGATTAGGGATTAGGGATCAGGACTGATTCCTGAGTCCTAATCCAAGTTCTCCTTGTCGGCAATCTTTTTCTCGTGCGTCTTACCGACGTGGGTTTGACTCAAGAAGCCGACCCGTTTGCTTCGAGCATTGACGATAACCACGTTCTTGTCGGTATGCGTTTTTTTCTTGCCGCTGTAGTGCGCGGCCTGTTTTTCAGGCTTTTTCGGCCGTTGCCGACGCCGTTCCGTGGCATCGATGATGAGCCGAGGCTTCTCTTCTGGGGGCAGGGGGCTGGAGCCAAACTGGCCGGGGTTTCGCTCGGGCAGAACGCCCAAGTCATCGAGAGCGTTTCGGAGGACAGGCAACAGCCGGTGAATCCAAAAGTTCGCTCCTTGTTGACTCAGGCCGAAGAGTTCGCCCATGAGGACTTGCAGGGGATACGTTTTGAGATAGACGAGAATGAATAGCCGTTTCTGTTCCGGGTGATGCAACACACCATGACAGCCTCCACCCGGGAACCGCTGGCGGGGGCGACCTGCAAGGGTTTCCCCCGTGGAACAAAGCGCCTCATAGGAACGTGCGAAGGCAGGCAAGAGCCATTGAAACTCCGGAACCGTTAGCCCGGTGAGGGCCAGAAATCTCCGACGATTGCCCTGGAGTTCAGTGTAGCTGATCATAATGACAGTATATTTACTATTACTGGTAAAGTCTTTTGGATCCTGCGTCTGTGCCCCAACTACGTGGACTTTGCAAGAGTTTCGCAGCAGTCTTTGGCCTTGGAGGAGCGGTCGAGGACAGGATCCCGATCGCCGGAAGACGTGGTTCCGACCG
>JBGQLF010000819.1:0-5558 GCA_041499985.1 Gemmataceae bacterium | reverse complement strand
CCCTTACGTTGCGTAGGCTTAAACTCTCAAGGGCACGCCTTCGAGGACCCGAAGCCGGGGCCAGGTGGTCAGGCGGTGACAGGTCAGGGATTTTGTTAGCCCCCAGGCGGGAAGCTTGGTATAAGGAACAGCCCAATGGAGCTACCCTTTGGGGCTCTAAGCCATGGCCGAAGACCACTCCTTCGCTGGTTTCATCCGTCGTATCCGAGCCGGCGATCAGCAGGCGGCCGTGGAGTTGGTCCGGCAATTCGAGCCCGTGATCCGCCTGGAGGTGCGGCGGCGGTTGAGCGATCCCGGTCTGTACCGGCTGTTCGACTCGATGGACATTTGCCAATCCGTGCTGCTGAGCTTCTTCGTGCGGGCCAGCGCCGGCCAGTACGAGTTGGACCAACCCCAGCAACTGCTCAAGCTGCTGGTGGCCATGGCGCATCACAAGCTCGCCTTTCAGTCGCGCAAGCTTCATACCCAACGACGCGATAGCCGGCGCGAAGTCGCCGGCAGCGGCCCGGAGGTGGAGGCAACCGGTCCCAGCCCGGACCGCGTGGTCGCGGGGCAAGACCTGCTCCACGAAGTGCGCCGTTACTTGACCGCGGAGGAACGGCAGCTGACGGAGTTGCGCGGCGCGGGACACACCTGGCCCGAAATCGCCGCCCTCTTGGGTGGTACCCCGCAAGCGCGGCGCCGGCAACTGACCCGCGCGCTCGACCGCGTGGCCCGGCATTTGGGATTGGACGAGGTGAATGATGCCTGAACCGTCTGAACCAGAAACGACTGCTGTCGAGTCGCCAGCCGCGCGCACGGACCCGGTCCAAGAATTATGGCTGCTGTGGCGGCAAGGCCAGCGGGCAGACGTGCAGCAATTCCTGGAGCGGGCCGGACAACTCACGCCGCCGCAAGTGGCGGCGGTGCTGCTCGTCGATCAGCGCGAGCGCTGGCTGACCGGGGAGCGGCTTCTCGCCGAAAGCTATCTGCCGTTGTATCCCACGCTGCGGGGGGACCTCGAATACGCCGTCGAATTGATCTATGGCGAGTTCCTCCTGCGCGAAGAACTGGGCGAAGGGCCGACAGCCGCCGAGTATCTGGAGCGCTTTCCGCAGTACGCCCCCCGGTTGAGGCAGCAGCTCGAATTCCATCAGGCAGTGGAGCGGGACCCGTCGCTCGGGGCCGGGCAAACCGTGCTGGCCCCGGCGGAGGTCGGCTCAGCGCTCGGGACGGACGCCGCCGCGCCTGCCCCAGCCGCCTCGTGCTGGCCAGTGGTGAGGGGCTACGAGATCCTGGGGAAGTTGGGCCGCGGCGGCATGGGCATGGTCTACCAGGCCTGGCAGCGAGACGCCAACCGTGTCGTGGCCCTGAAGATGGTCCTCGCCGGAGCGGACGCGGGACCCGATGCGTTGGCCCGGTTCCGGATCGAAATCGAGGCGGTGGCTCGGCTGCACCATCCCTACATCGTGCCCATCTACGAAGTGGGCGAGCAGGACGGCCGGCCCTACTTCTCGATGGAGTTCGCGGAGGACGGTACCCTGGCCCAGAAGCTAGTCGGCATTCCGCTGCCCTTCCGCCGGGCCGCGCAGGTCGTGGAGATGCTGGCCCGGGCTATCCATTATGCGCATGAGCGGGGCGTCCTTCACCGAGATTTAACACCGGCCAACGTGCTGTTGATGGCCGACGGTACGCCCAAGATTACGGACTTCGGCCTGGCCAAGATCCTGATCGGCGGCGCCAACCAGACCCAGAGCGGCGCCATTCTAGGCACGCCCAGCTACATGCCCCCGGAGCAAGCCGCAGGCAAGACCAAGGAGATTGGGCCGGCCGGCGACGTCTATGGGCTGGGGGCTATTCTGTATGAGTTGCTGACGGGCCGGCCGCCCTTCCGGGCGGAGACCCCCCTGGAGACCCTTCGGCAGGTGCTGTCCGAGGAGCCGGTGCCGCCGAGCCGCTTGCAGTCGCACCTGCCGCGCGACCTGGTAACCATCTGCCTCAAGTGTTTGCAGAAAGAGCCCCACCAGCGCTATGGCAGCGCCCGGGAACTGGCCGAGGATCTCCAGCGCTTCCTGTCCGACAAACCCGTTGGGGCCCGCCGCACGGGTCTGCCGGAGCAAGCCTGGCGCTGGTGCCGGCGGAAACCGGCGGTGGCGACCTTGGCCGCTGCCGTGGCCCTGCTGGTGCTGGCCGTTGCCGTGGTCTCCTCGATCGCGGCTCTGTGGCTGCGCGACGAGAGGAATGACGCCACCGACAAGCTGTGGGCCTCCTACCGCGACCAGGCGAGGGCAGGCCGTTTCAGCCGGCGGGTTGGGCAGCGGTTTAATAGTCTCGACGTCCTCGCGAAAGCCGTCCAGATTGCCCGGCAGCGGCACATGCCGGAAGAGCGTTTCCTCGAACTCCGAAACGAGGCCGTCGCCTGTCTGGCCCTGCCCGACCTGCGCTTGGCCAAGCAGTGGGACGGATGGCCCTCCGGCAGCTTCCATCTCCATTTCGATGGGAAGCTGGAGCATTACGCCCGCGCGGACCGGCAGGGCGCTCTCAGCATCCGCCGGGTGGCGGACGATGCGGAAATCGGCCGTCTGCCCGGTTCCGGCTTCGAGACTTGGCCGCTGTTCAGCCGCGATGGCCAGTTCCTGGCGGTTCACTCCAACAGCGCCTGCAAAGTCTGGAAGCTGGTGGGCCAAGAGCCCGCCCTGGTGGTGGAAGAACCGGCCGGCGTCGCCGGCTACGTAGACTTCAGTCCGGACGGGCGGCAGGTCGCCATCCTCCACATGGACGGCTCCGTCAGCCTGTATGATCTGGCTTCCGGCCACCGCCTCAGCCGGCTGGGAGCCGCTCCGTCTCCGCGTCACGTGGCTTTCCACCCCAACAACCGGCAGCTGGCGGTTGCTTGCGGGGCCTCGGTCCAGATCCGGGACGGGGATACGGGGAAAGTGTTGGCGGACTTACCGCAGGCGGCCGGGGCCCATTCTGTGGTCTGGCATCCCGAGGGCCAAACGTTGGCGGTGGTCTGCGACGACCGCCGGGTTTACCTTTGGGATGTGGGCGCGCGCAAGCCAACCCGGGTTCTGGAGGGACACAAGAACCAGGGCATCGTCGTGGCCTTCAACCATGCCGGCGACCTGCTGGCCAGCCGTGGTTGGGACGGCATGCTGCGGCTGTGGGATCCCCGCACAAGCCAGCAACTGTTCAGCACGCAGAGCGGAATGGATACGCCGCGTTTCAGTTCGGATGATCGTCTGCTGGCCGCTGATGTGACGGAGGCCAAGCTCGGCCTGTGGGAAGTGGCCGACGGCCATGAGTACCGCACGCTGGTCGGGGATGCACTTCACGGCAAGGGGGAACATTATAAAGGCGCCATCAGCTCGGACGGCCGCTTGTTGGCCCTGGGCATGGCGGATGGCGTCCGGTTCTGGGACCTGGCCAGCGGCAAGGAGCTTGCCTTTCTACCGCTCCGCTTTACCGGCTCGGTGTTATTCGAACCGTCCGGCGCGTTGCTCACCAACGGGGAGGCGGGTTTGCTGCGCTGGCCGGTCCAGATGGACCCGGCGTCGATTGGACTGGTGCGGGTTGGCCCGCCGCAAAAACTGGCCCTGCCAGGCTCCATTTGCGAGATCGCGCTCAGCCAGGATGGCCGGGTGATCGCCAGCGCCCAATTTCAGGGCGGCCTCGTGCTGCACGCCGATCATCCGAACCAGCCAGTCCGGCTCTCCCCTCATGGAGATGTGCGGTATATCGACGTCAGTCCCGACGGCCAATGGGTTGCTACCGGCAGCCACAACGGCACCAAGGTCAAAATCTGGGAAGCCCGCACCGGCCAGCTGATGCAAACGTTGCCTGTCGAAGCCGGGTCGCGGGTTGCGTTTAGTCCCGACGGGCAATGGCTGGCTACCAGCGGGGAGGGTGCCCGCTTGTGGGCGGTCGGCTCGTGGCAGGAAGGAGCGCCGACCGGCGGGGGCACGGTCTTTGCTTTTTCCCCCGACGGCAAGCTGCTGGCGGTGGAGACGAACTTCGGAACGGTGCGGCTGATCGATCCGAAGACGGGGCGGGAATATGTCCGGCTCGAAGACCCCAACCAGGATCGTGCCCATTGGCTCCGCTTCAGCCCGGACGGTACGCAACTGGTGACCACCAACAACGATAGTCAGTCGATCCATGTCTGGGACCTGCGCGCCATTCGCCGGCAACTGGCGGAGATCGGCCTGGACTGGAACCTGCCGGCGTATCCGGTCCCTGCCCGAGCGAATGATACCAAGCCGTTCCAGGTTGCCGTGGACCTGGGCGACCTGACGAGATTTTTCGAGGTGCGTACTTATGAAGCGCAGGCCAGGAATCACGAGAGACGCCAAGAATATGCGCAGGCTGTGGAGGCTTGGCAGAAGGTGATCGCCCTCGATCCGCGGCACGCGCCGGGGCACAACAACTTGGCCTGGTTGTATGTCACGGGGCCGGCGGAACTCCGCGCGGCTGACAAGGCCCTGCCGCTGGCCCAGGAGGCGATGGAGCTGGATCCCCAGAGCACTGCCTATCGGAACACGCTAGGCGTGGTGTACCATCGCCTGGGCCGATACCAGGATGCCATCGCTCGCTTCGAGAAGAACCTCCAAGAGGACCACCCCTACGCCGCCTTGGATTGGTTCTTTCTGGCCATGAGCTATCAACAACTCGGCCAGACCGCCAAAGCCAAGGAATGCTACGCCCGGGCGAGACAAGTGAGGACCATGGAAAAGAATTTGTCTTCGCAATACGTGGAAGAACTGAAGAACTTCCAGGCCGAGGCGGAGGTACTGCTGAAGATCACCAGGCCCTGAGGTCTCCGCATCACCGCGAGCAAAAGAAAACCCCTCCTCACCACAGCGAGTTCAGACTCGCCGCGGAGAAGAGGGGTTTGCGGGGTCCCCAAAGAAAAAACGGTTACAGTAGAATTAAAGTGGTTACAGCAAGAAGACTCATGTTGAGCGGGCTGGGTGTGAGAAGGCAACACACCCCTCGGAGAGCAGCCCCTGATGGGCTATGCTCCCCGGGAGTGTAGTTGAGGATTACACCACATACCCGCCGAGATCGACCCAGGGGATCCAGCCGTACTGGCTCGAGTTGGGTGCTATTTCCCAGGTCTGATGCAGATGGTTATCTGCGCCGACGGCGAAGACCTCCATAAGACCGGCGACGGTGCTGCCGACGGTGAGTTCCCGGACGGCGCCGCCCGCTAACAGGTTCCAGCCGCTCCAGCGGCCGTTGGGGACCACTTGCCAGACGTGATACGCTTGGTTGTCGCCGCCGATGCCGAAGACTTCCATGCGCCCGTCGGCGTTGTTGCCGACGGCGATCTGCGTGAGGTAGCTGTTGCTCAGGTCTGTGGCCCAGTAGCCGTTCCAGCCGCTGTTGGGCGCCACCTGCCATTCGTGGTACAGTCCGCCGTTGCCGCCGATGCCGAACAGTTCCATGCGCCCGTCGGCGTTGTTGCCGACGGCGATCTGCGTGAGGTAGCCGTTGCTCAGGTCTGTGGCCCAGTAGCCGTTCCAACGGCCGTTGGGCGCCACCTGCCATTGGTGGTACACGGCGTTGTTACCCCCGAT
>JBGQLF010000818.1:0-5561 GCA_041499985.1 Gemmataceae bacterium | reverse complement strand
TTCTGCACCGCTGGCAACAGCAGGCCGATGAGGACGGCGATGATGGCGATCACTACCAGCAGCTCGATCAACGTGAACCCGCGGCGAATCTGTGGACGGCTTTTCATAAGAGGTCTCCTGAAACAAGTACGACAACCGTTTCGACGATTCGGTCGTGACGAGTCCTCACCTCATACCTTAGGGGATGGAGTGAGGGCTTCCCCATCCGAGGCGCGGCCCCTGTGCCGGAGGCAAGAATTCCGTTATGAATGCCGGTTATTAGCGTCACTGTAATGAACGACCTTCGCTTTGCAAGAATAATTCCGACAATCCTTCTAGAATGGGCCGAATGGACCCGAGCCCGCTATCCGGTTCCCCAACGGAGTTTGAGGAGTAGCACTTGGACTGGTCCCCCTTCGATCTGCCGCTGACCGATCCGCGGCATCCGTTTCATATCCACCACATGGAGATGGCCCTGGACCAGGCGGAGGTCGCGGCCGCCGAGGACGAGGTCCCCGTCGGCGCCGTCATTATTTCCTTCCAGCGTGGCGTGATCGCCCAGGCTCACAATGAGCGGGAAAAACTGCTGGACCCGACGGCCCACGCCGAAATGATCGCCATCACCCAGGCTGCTCAAGCGCTCCGCTCGTGGCGTTTGGAAGACTGCGTGCTCTACGTCACCCTGGAGCCTTGTCCGATGTGTGCGGGGGCGATTGTGCAGGCGCGGCTGCCATTGGTCGTCTACGGAACGGCCGACCCCAAGGCGGGAGCCTGCCAGACGCTCTACCAAATCACCACGGACCCCCGGCTCAACCATCGGGCGCAGGTGATTAGCGGGGTCTTGGCGGATCGCTGCGCGGCCGTCCTGAGCGATTTCTTCGCGGCCAAGCGCCAGCAGGGAAGAGGATGAGTGCTCCCGGCCGATCATTGTGGTAGACTACTGGCAAGACAAGTCCTCGGTCTACCGATCGGGATCCCTTCAACAGGAAAGCTCTCATGAAAAAACGTGTCGGTGTCATGGCGTTCGCTGTGCTGGCGGCAACAACCGTAGTGGCGCAAGGCCAATCCCAACTCCATACCCGGCCCGCGGTGCTTCCCGAGGAGGCGTTGCACCGCCTGAATCTCAAGCAGGCCTGGCGGGCCTATGTTCCCACCGAGGGCCGGCGCGATGGTCTTTTCAGTGTGCAGGTTCTGGACACGCAGATTCTGGTGCAAACGCGGGGCGGCGTGGTGATCGCCCTCGATCCCGTGACGGGCGCCACGCAGTGGCGGTCCCACGCCGGCATGTCCTATCTGGTCGCGCAGCCGTTGAGCTACAACGGACAGTCCGTCTTCCTTGTAAACGGTGCCCGCATGTACGCACTCCAGCGCAGTACGGGTGTCGTGCAGTGGCAGTTGACCTTGCCGGGGGCTCCGACGGCGCCGCCCGTGGCCGACGACGTCCGCCTCTACGTGCCCGTCGGCTCCGGTCGCCTCCATGCCTATGAGCTGCCGAGACCGGGCACCCTCACCGCCCAGGCTTCGGTCTCGGCGAATGCGAACAAGGCCGAGCCCCCTCCCTCGGCTCCGGGCGCCGTGCAGTCCCGGGTCCTCGAAATTGGGAGGAGCCTGTCGCCCCTGAATCGATCGGTCTACCTGCTCTCCACGGAAAGTCCGTACGCTGGACCCTCTCCCCAGCCTCTGTGGGACTTCCCCGGCAATCTGCGCGTCGAGCAGGCTCCCCTTCTCTTCCAGGATATCGTGCTGCTGGCCACCGTCGACGGCGCCGCCGTGGCCCTCTCCAAGTACGATGGCCGCGTGCTGTACCGCCTCCAATACGACACGCCGATCTCGGCACCGTTGGGACAACACGGTGGGATGGCTTACGGCGTCACGCAAAACCTGTACGTCGGCGCCCTCGATATGTACCAGGGCAAGACACTTTGGCGGGCAACCACCAGCGCCACCGTGTTCCAGAAGCCGGATGTGAACGACGAAGACGTTTACGTGGCGGGCGAGCGTGTTGGCCTGTCGCGGATCAACCGGCTCACCGGCGAGGTCGTCTGGCGCAGTCCCAGCGCGGACCGCTTCCTGGCCGCCAACCCCAAGTTCGTTTATGCCAGCGATCGCAGTGACCGTCTGCTGATCCTGGATCGGGCGCGTGGCATCCCGTTGGCCGTCTATGATACGCGGGATTTTGTTGTCCCCGTCAGCAATGAATGGACCGATCGTCTGTTCCTGGCCGCCAACGATGGGTCGCTGCTCTGCCTGCACGATCGTGCCTATCCAAAGCCCCTTCGGATGAAAACCACAGAGGAGCAAGCCGAGCGCCGCAATGGCAAGGCGGAGACGCCTGGGCCCGCGGAGAAGAGCGAGAAGTGATGGCTGAATCAGGGGGCAGGGGGCAGGGGTCAATGCTGAGTACAGTGTACCGAGTACTGAGTACCGAGTACTGAGTACTGAGTACTGAGTACTGGGTACTCTGTACTGAGTACTGGGCACTGAGTACTGGGTACTGAGTACTGAATTGTCGCCCCTGACCACTGCCCCCTCGCCTGTCCCGAGGACAGCGTATGACGCGATGGCGCCTCGCGATCACGCTGGTGTTGCTCCTGGCGGTCGCAGTACCAGCCGGGATGCCCTTTGTGGAGCTGTTGCGCCACCCGCCAGAGTGGCAGTTCGGCGCAGAAGTCGAACGCCTTCTCTTGTTGGCCAGCAACACCCTGCGTTTGGTAGCCGGGACGTTGACTCTGGCCCTTCCTGCCGGTATCGCCGGTGCCGTCCTTCTCTATCGCACCGATTTACCTGGCCGCAGATTCCTGCGTTTCCTCATCGTCTTGACGCTGTTCGTGCCGCTGCCGCTGTTTGCCTCCGCGTGGCAAGCGGCGCTGGGTACAGGCGGCTGGATGCCGGTCGCTGTCTGGAGCACGCCGCGACCCGGCGATCCCGATGTCGCGCCCACTGGCATTGCCTGGAAGCCGTGGGCGCAGGGGCTGGGCGCCGCCATCTGGGTGCATGCGATGGCGGGATTGCCCTGGGTGATCGTGCTCGTCGGCCAGGCGCTGCGCTGGGTGGAACGCGAATTGGAGGAAGACGCGCTCACGGTCATCGGACCGTGGCGAGTATTGTGGCTCGTGACGTTGCCGCGCTGCCAGGCCGCGATCGTTGCCGCCGGGCTGTGGGTCGCCTTGCTGGCAGCGACCGAGATCACCGTCACCGACATGATGCAAGTGCGGACTTTCGCGGAGGAGGTCTACACCCAATTCGTCGGCGGCGATCGGGAGGGACTGACCCGTGCCGTCCTGGTCGCGCTGCCCCTGGTGGTGGTCACCGCCATCCTGATCCTGGGAGCGGCACGGCACTGGGCACGGAACCTGCCGCCCCTGGAGACACGCTCCACGCCTCCGCCCGTCGTCCCACTCGGTCGAGCACGCTGGCCTTGCCTGATCGTGGTGCTGGGAATCGGGATTCTGCTTGCGGGGATACCGCTAGCCAGCCTGGTCTGGAAGGCCGGTCTCGCCGGCAGCCCCCCTGCCTGGTCGGCACAGGTCGCCGCCCGCCATGTGCTGCGCGTGTTTCGGGTACGTGGCAGCCTGGTCGCCGAGAGCCTGGCAGTGGCTGGCGTGTCGGGAGGCCTGACGGCTGGCCTGGGCCTGGTGGTCTGCTGGCTGGCCGTGGAAGCGCGCTGGTTCCAGGCCGGGGTGCTGGGCCTCATGGCCGCGGTCTGGGCGCTGCCAGGTCCCGTATTGGGGATTGGCCTGAAGGAAACGATTCAGCGAGCGATCGACCTCTCGCATTCCGACTGGGTGGCGACGGCGCTGTATTATGGGCCGTCACCTCTACCCCTCCTGTGGGCATACCTGGTGCGCTTCTTTCCCTGTGCGGTCGCCCTGCTCTGGCCCATGGTTCGGCTCCTGCCCGCGGAGTTGCGCGATGCTGCACGCGTGGACGGGGCGAGCCCGGGACAAGAGTTGCGCCTGGTCGTGCTGCCTTTGATGGCGCCGGCTTGCCTGCGCGCGGGCTTGGCCGTGGCGGTGCTCTCGCTCGGCGAACTCAGTGCCAGCAAGCTGGTGGAAACGCCCGGCTCCCAGACGTTCGCGCACGAGGTGTTCACGCAGATGCATTACGGTGTCGGCAATGACCTGGCGGCGCTGGGCCTGGTCCTGCTCGCCATCGTCCTCATGGGCGGTTTCCTGGTGACTGCGCTTGCAAAAGATGAAGGATGAAAGGGAAAGAGGCGGTTCTCTCCTGCTTTCATCCTTCATCCTTGTTTGCGGATCCTGTCCCAGGTGGTTATCTTGGACCGCATGACCGAGGTCACCCGCATCCTGAACGCTCTCGCGGAGGGCGACCCGCACGCGGCCAATCAGCTGCTGCCGCTGGTCTACGACGAGCTGCGCCGGCTGGCGGGGCAGAGGTTGGCCCGTGAAGCGCCCGGCCAGACGCTCCAGGCCACGGCCTTGGTCCACGAAGCGTACCTGCGCTTGGTGGACGCCGGCCAGGCTCCGCACTGGAACAGCCGCGGCCATTTCTTCGCCGCAGCGGCCGAGGCTATGCGCCGCATCCTCGTCGAGCAGGCTCGCCGCAAGCAGCGTGTCCGTCACGGCGGTGGCCGAGCGCGGATCGACCTGGACGAAGAGTGTGCCGTCGTTCAGCCCCCCTCCGACGATCTGCTCGCCCTCGATGAGGCCCTCACCCGGCTCGCGGCACGTGATCCGGTCCGAGCCGAATTGGTAAAACTACGCTTCTTCGCCGGTCTCACCATGCCCGAGGTGGCCGAGGCGCTGGGCATCTCCCTGGCCACTGCCGAGCGCTACTGGACGTTCGCGCGGACCTGGCTGTACGCCGAATTAACAGAAGAACAGAAGCCGCCAGTCGGGTGAGAGAAAAGGAGCCCGCTGAGGGTGGGCGGGGATTGCCCTGGAGGGAACCACGGGTGTCCCATAGCCTAGTTGCAGGCTAATGCCAACGGGGCTGCACCCACCGGCGTAAGCCGGACCAGTCCCGATTTGTCAACAAAGACACTGTCAGTGGCCCTCCAGGGCCTTCGTAACTTTACCCGCTGGCGAGGGCCCAAACAAGGGCATCCAACTCAGATGTGGCAGACAGGGTGCGGCCGGCGCCGGTGAAGAAAGTTGGCATCACGGTGAGGGGTTCGGGGCGCTTTCGTCGCACTGTCTCCTGGAGCCATCTTCCAAGGAGCGTAGTCATGAACAATCTCTCTGCCGTCGAGTCGATCTTCTTCGCCGCTCTGAACAAACACTCACCCGAGGAACGCGCTGCCTACCTGGAGGAGGCGTGCGGGCCGGACCCGGAGCTGCGCCGCTGTGTCGAGCGGCTGCTGAACGCCCAGCCGAAGGTCGGCAGTTTCCTTCAAGTCCCTGTGCGTGGCTCTGCCGCTACTGTTGATGAGCCCCCCATCACGGAACGCCCCGGCACGCGCATCGGCCCGTATAAGCTGCTCCAGCAAATCGGCGAGGGCGGCTTCGGTGTGGTCTATATGGCCGAGCAGGAGCAGCCCATCCGACGCAAGGTCGCGCTGAAGATCATCAAGCCGGGCATGGACAGCGCTCAGGTCCTGGCCCGCTTCGAGGCCGAGCGGC
>JBGQLF010000817.1:0-5577 GCA_041499985.1 Gemmataceae bacterium | reverse complement strand
CCATCCCCTGCTTGGCCCGGTAGGAGAGGACGCGTGCGGTCCAGAGGGAGGCCCAGCAGCGGCGGACGGCCGCCAGCAGAGCCTCCGCGCCCTGGATGTTCAGGTAGGTCTCCATCTGTCCCGCGAAGGAGGCGCCAGGCAAGTCCTCGGCCGTGGCGGAGGAACGCACAGCCACCGGCGGTTCGCCCAGTCGGAAGTACGCCTCCCGGATGGCCGTCGTGATCGCAGCCGGCATGGTTCCCTTGGCGAACAGGGCACCGATGGCCTTGGCGGCATTGGCCAGGGCGGCCATGTCGTCGGGAGGCGCGGCCTGGGCAAGGCGCTCGATCTCCGGTTGCAGCGAGTTGACGGCCACAAAGTGCCGGTAGGCGGCGGTGGTGACCACGAACCCGGGCGGGACGGGCAGGCGCGCGCGCAGCAGTTCGCCCAGGTTGGCACCCTTGCCACCGGCCAGGGGCCCATCCTCCTTGCCGAGTTCGGCCAGCCCGCAAACCAGTCTCATGAAGCGGTCCTTTACCTGCCAGGCGGTGGTGCCAGGCGACAACGTCCTGTATCATGAATCTTCCGGAGTCTCTTCTCTCTCATAGTGCCTCCAACGAGACGAAGGAATACAGATCTTCGTGAGGCAGGCTTCCCGCGTGCAGTTCCCGGCGACAGGACCGGCAGCAGGAGTTTGGGAACCAGGCAACCAGGCAGAGTTGATAACCGATAGCTGATAAACTTCATGACCACAACAGAAAAATCGCCACTCGGGCGGCGGCGGGTCTATCTGCTCCGCCATGGCGACGTAAGTTACTTTGACGCCGAGGGGCAGCCCCATCGTCCGGCGACGGTGCCGCTCAATGCCGAGGGCCGTGCCCAAGCGGAAGCCGCCGCCCGTGAGTTGGCTGCCGTGCCGCTGGATCGCGTGCTGGCGAGCGATCTGATCCGCAGTGTGGAAACCGCCCAGATCGTGATGGCTGGGCGTGCCCTGCCCCTGGAAACGCGTGCGGAGTTGCGTGAGGTGCAGCCCGGGCGGTTGGCCGATCTTCCTGCCGCTGGTCTCGAACAGGCCTTTGTCGGCGCCTTCACGGGCGCGATCAGCCGGGAGACACGCTTTCTCGGAGGCGAGTCATTTGGCGCGCTGGCGGATCGGGTGCTCACGTGCTGGGGGGAACTGCTGGCCGATCGCCGTTGGCGGCAGTTGCTGGTGGTCGCTCATGGAGGGGTGAACCGTGTCCTCCTGACGCACGCGCTGGGCCTACCACTGCACGGCTTCGGCGTCCTGGAGCAGGATCCGGGCTGTATCAATATCCTCGATGTGGATGATGCGGGGCGCTGGCTGATTCGGCTCGTCAATTACACTCCCTACAACGCCATCAAACGGGGGCTGGAGCTGACGACGATGGAGCGTCTGTACCGGCAGTACCGCCGACAAGCATGAATGGCGCGACTTCTACGAACCCGAAGGGATTTGTTCCGCACGGTGTCTTACTTGAAGCGAATCGCGAAGCCATCGCCCTTGAGGGCGACTTCGCGCTGCGTATACCCGTTGGCCTCCAGCCAGTCGAGGCAGTCCTCGGCTTCGGTCTTGGTCAAGCCAGAAACCCACCAGGTACTCGCCTGAGTTGGCGCGCGCCGCTCGCCCAGCTTGGCTACCATGAACGCCGGCTGATGCAGATGCGGTGAAGCCTGGCCGGCGAACGAAAACTTTCTGTGGCTGCGGTGAAGAAGGGACGTTACCCAGACAGCAACGACAGTGACCGCGCCGAGACCGCCTAAAATCACCAACAGGGTAGCTGTCATGGGTATACCTTTAGCAACAGGAGAAACTAACAGCTTCTCAACATATTCTAGAACATGAAATCGAGGCAAGTGCGATTTGGGAACAGGATTTTTTGCCCCTCGGCGACCCGGGGCGAAGGAACCAGTCAAGCTCAACCTGTCAAAGGATGTCAGACTTATAACGGTTCGAAACTTGTTTTTCATCCCTAACTGGATGCGAGCAACGAACTTATTCGTAAGGCCTTTGCTTATTGGGTCTTGCAAAAGGAATAATCCAGTAAGTCGGCAGAAGCGCGAATTCTGTTACAACCGATCTAATTCTCCCAAACGAATTAATCTTCTTGAACTTCCACACCGTGTTTGCTTGCCCGCCGCGTCGTCACTTGGCGGAGCTGCTCGTTTCTGTCCCTGAAGAAAGGCCTTCCACGTGCGAAGTGAGCAAAAGAGATGCCAAGGAACACACCACGGACCGCGATTTTGCGATCGGGTGCGCCCATTCTTCCGGGCGAGCCGGACGCCGTTCACTCTTGCGAGGGGGAGGCGCCTGCCGCTACCTTAACAGAGGGTTTCTGGGACACCGCACCTTGCCACGGAGGATTCTGCCATGCCGGAGCAGCCGTCTGCCGCTACGAAAGTTCAGTCCGGCCTTCAGCAACTTGCCCAGCTGCTGCGCACGGCGCATCATCTGGAACCAGAAGCTCAGCAGGCACTGGCCGACCTGGTGGAGGAGCTGAGCAAGTCGCTGGCACAAACGGAAGTGCCGACGCCGGAGATGACGCACCTGGCGGAGAGCACCAAGCAGCTGGCGCAGGCGTTACACCAGCAGCAGGATACCCGCCGGCTGCGCGAACGGCTCGAGGAACTGGCGTTGCGGGCCGAGACGGAAGCACCGGTGATGGCTGGCATCGCCCGCCGGCTACTCGAAACGCTGGGCAACTTCGGCATTTGAGCGGACTGGCCCTTTCCCAGCGGGAGGACCTATATGCCGTCTGGAAGGAATTCGAGGGTGGTGCGGCTCAGGCTACGGTATAGTATTCCGAGCGGGAGAGCTTCCCTGGCGAGAAGGGGGTTGACGTGACGGCCATTGTGACACCACCGGGCGTGCAGCCGGTTCTGCCGGATCATATGCAGTTGCCAGAATCGGACGGCACTTTCGTGAAGAACTTTGATGAGCATCCGCAGGCGCTTCTACTGACCGACTCGATCGCTCCCATCTTGGCCAAGCGGCACCCGGATGGGCACTACTGCATTGGTCAAGATTGTGGCATCTACTGGCACTGGACCGATCCGCCGCTGGAGGGAGCGCGAGCGCCCGACTGGTTCTACGTACCCGATGTGCCGCCGAAGCTCCAGGGACAAAGACGCCGCTCCTATGTTCTGTGGCAGGAGCTGATCGCTCCCCGCGTCATCCTGGAATTTGTCTCCGGAGAGGGCGCGGAAGAGCGCGATCAAACTCCTTATCAAGGGAAGTTCTGGGTGTACGAGCAGGCCATCCGGGCGCCCTATTATGGGATTTTCGACATAGATCGGGGGCAGGTGGAAATGCATCGCCTGCTCGATGGCAGCTACGTACGCATGGAGGCCAACGAGCGCGGGCATTATCCGATTGCGTTCCTGGGCGTGGAGTTGGGCGTTTGGCGCGGTCGTTATCAGAATTGGGAAGGATTCTGGCTCCGCTGGTGGGACTTGCAGGGGAACCTGCTGCCGATCGGCAGAGAAGAAGTGGCCGAGCAACGCCAGGCTAAAGAACAAGCCCAGCACCTGGCCGAGCAGGAACGCCTGCAAAAAGAACAAGCCCAGCACCTGGCCGAGCAGGAACGCCTGCAAAAAGAACAAGCCCAGCACCTGGCCGAGCAGGAACGTTTGCGCGCCGAACGCTTGGCCGAGCGATTACGTGCTCTGGGCCTCGATCCCGAGCAACCATGAACCGACGGCTTTTCTTCCAGTTCAATCTTCCGGCCAGTCTCCTGCGCTCATGAGGATTTGGCGTAGCTGGAGGCGCTGAGGATCGTTGATGTTGAGCACGGCAATGGTGGCACGGCCGATCTGCGTGCGTCCCACCAGGAGGGCGCCGTGCCACTCGAAGTGGCGCTTCCAGAGCTGACGGCGGGGGTCGAAAAGGCGCACGACCTTGCCCGTCACTGGGTCTCGGCCGCTCAGGTTCGGGCCTTTGTGCAGGTTGCACCGATGGCAGCTCCAGCACCTGTTGTCCGGGGCATCCGACCCGCCGTGCTGCTTGGCGAGAACGTGTTCGACGTGGAAAGTGGCCGCAGGCGCTGCACTATCGGCGAGGTGACAGTACTCGCACCGCTGACCCGCCCATTGCGGACGAATTGGCGAAGGGAGCGATTCATTCGGCGTCCGCAGAGCGCTTGAGAAGGGCGCGCGCCTTCGCCTGAAGGATCGCGATGAAGTCGATGGCGTAGACGTAGGTCTCGTACTCACGGCGTTCCGAGTCGGTAAGCTCGCCCTCGTTGCACTTCCGAGCCAGCTTGTCGATGCGGGCCTGCGCGGTGGAATCAAAGCGCAGGTTGACGAGCTTCCGCGCAACCTCAGGTGTGAGGATACGGCCGACGGGGTCGAGCAGTCGGTCCAGAACAGGTGCATCAAGGGTCTTCATGACGGTAGTTTACTCCGGTTGGCGCTGGAGAGGAACACGAAGGCTAGAAAAATGGTTCAAGGCGCCCGCGCGGAACGGACAGGCTCAGGAATGAGAACAGTCGCACAGAGGACACCGCCGTGGCATCCGAGGTGTCCACCACTGGACCGTGAACCAGCGGCCCGCGGAGACGGTGCCCGCGAACAACGCGGCGGCGGAGAGCCTGGGCTGCTTCCGCCGCCGGCATGCGCATCGGTTCGCCGCGTCGGTCCCCTTCCGGTCACGGCTTCGCCGGCAGCGGCGTGGCGTCCCAGATCGTCACCGTGCCGCCCGCCGCGCCGCTGGCCAGGCAGTGACATACCCGCTATGCCCCGCGACAGCGAGGAGTTCCGGTCCGGTCCGGGCATCCCGTACTGTCACCGTGCTGTTCCCAGAAGCCCTCGCCAGGCGTTTGCCGTCCGGGATAGAATGCCAGCATGGATTTCTCCATTCGCTTGACCGACCGTGCCATTGAGGACCTTGACTTCTTCCGAAAAAACGAGCGCCGGATTATTGCCGAGGGCATCGCACTCTTCTTGGCGCAGGACGCCAATGTGGAGACGAGAAGACGGAAACCCTTGCGCCCGAATCGGATTGCCCAATGGGAATTGCGCCTGGGCGATTATCGTGTGTTCTATGATTTTGAAGAGGAATATAGAGTTAAGATCGTTGCTGTCGGACACAAAGAACACAACGATCTCTATATCCGTGGAAGGAAGGTAGAGCTATGAAGACGCTGGACTTGACTGGAAAACGCATCACGCTAGACGAATTGCTTGAGCTTGCAGCAACGGACTCGGTCCGCATCCTAACGGCCGACGGCCGCGCTTTCGTCTTGGAGAAGGCAGACGACTTTGAGAAAGAAGTGGCCTTGCTCGGCAAGAGCAAGAAGTTCAGGCGTTTTCTCAACGAACGCTCGAAGGAAGCTGGGACAACCTCGTTAGAGGATTATAGGCGATCGCTGGATTGATCTGCCGCAGGCCGCTGCCCCGGTGACACAGGCACATTACACCGAGGCGGTTCAGATCGCTAAAGACGTCGTGGCTTGGGCACAAGCGCTTGTCCCTTGATCCTGGCCTTGCTCAGCGACCAACCGAGACCGTCCCTGCGAACAAGGCGGCGGAGAGCGTGGGCCGCTCCCGCCGCCGGTATCTGCATCGGTTCGCCGCGTCGGT